>CAXIBC010000001.1:0-97885 GCA_964022115.1 uncultured Oleispira sp.
TCTTAAACTATAAATTCTTAAACTATAAAATTTTGCAACTATAGTATTTTTCGCAAACTTGAACTCCAACCCCAGGGGCCAAACTGTTCTGAGACAAAAAAACCTCGTAGCCTTGTTAATTTAGGGGGCGAGTGAACCGGCGATCGAATAATTACCGCTAGATCAGCTTCTTCTAGCATGGCTACATCATTACCACTATCACCAAGAGCTATGGTCTTATAATCTTTTGAGTTATCTTGTTTTTGATACTCAGCACTCAACCAGGCTAATGCCTTACCCTTGTTACAAGGACCCGTTAAATGTAAAAATCGCCCTCCTTGTAATACGTGCCCTCCTTGTTCTTCTAACCATTGAATAAACTTCTCTTTTCCTTTATCCACCCCTAACCATGAAATGGGTTCACCAAATTCCCTTTGATTGGCCAGCTTAGCTTGTGACAAGGTGAGTCCAGTAACTTGGGCAATCACCTCTTCTTTCATCGCTTTAAAATGACTAAAATTATGCGGGAAGATTTGTTTGGCTTGTTCTAATAACCCGACCCAGTGCTCCCGATCTTGACTTAAGCTATAAACCCAATAACTTTCTTTATCGCTGCCTTCGGATTCTACTTCTAAACCAATACAGCCTTCCGGCTTAGTAGCAAAATACCCCTGAGGAATAAAAATAGCGGCACCGTTTTCAATAATAAAAGGGTGCCTATTATTTAATTCACGACGAATGGATAAAACTTCAGCACGGGTTTTACTGGTGGTTAATATGACTGGGATGTGTTTTTGCTCAAGTTCTTGCAATAAGCCATCGGCCGCTTGGTGGCTATAACTATCATGATCCAATAAAGTGCCATCTAGGTCGGTAAAAATTAGCCAGTTCGATTGATTCATTTCTTCGCTCATTCTGCTGCCTCACTCTTGCCCGCTAAGGTAACCTCATGCACACCAAAACGTGGATCATCGGGTAAAGGATTGGGTGCTAGATAGGCCGCTACTTGTCGCTTAGTGCTCAGTTGAAATAAGTGCTGACAGGTTTGCGGCAGATATTTCAAACTGTGGCGGGTCAAGCGCTCATAGTGTTGAATAAACTGCTGAATTTCTTGCGCTGACATAATACGACTAACAGTGTTTCCTTCTTGCAAGCCCGAATCGTTAGCCACTTTTACTTGCTGAGCGAGCTTATGCTCTTGCTCTAAACGCCATTGATAGACACAGCTAAAACTCGGGGCCTGTAACATGATCAAGCGATCAATTAACTGCCACAATTCAGGATAATTAGTCACTAGCTGCTGGTTAATATAACGGCGCCATTCCCCATCAGGGTCTTGTAAGGATTCAAGTTCATTAATGGGTTGTAATAAGACGTCTTCTGCTTCGGCGGTAATGCCCACACACCAACCTTCTAAAATAATGATATCGAGAGGCGTATCAACTTCTGGCCACTCTTCTACTGGCAAGCGGTCGTCTTGGGCTTTATTAAATCTCGGTACCTTGACCGTTTCCGTAGCCTTTCTCTTCTTTATTTCACGACAGCTATTGCTGTCATCCTGGTCCATTGATAGGTTATTTAGGGTTTCTATCGCGAGTGCCAAATCATGGGTTCCTGGAACCCCGCGGGTAGATAATAGCGGGTGCACCTCTGAGGATAATTGCTGCCTCTGTTGGCGCGTCAGATAGAAATCATCCAGCGATATCGCTAGGGCTTTCAACCCTCTGTCTTTCAGACAGGTGCAAAGGTAATCCGCCAAGGTGGTTTTTCCCGACCCTTGGCAGCCATTGATACCGATAACCAGTGTTTTTCTTGCACTACTTTGGTGCTCTATAATGGTTTCTACAATCGGGTCAAACCATATTGAAGCCTGCTGCAAATAATGTTCGGGTAAGCTATTCCTTGCGATAAACCGACGTTTTGCACCCATATATACCTCGAATTCTTATTAGAATAATCGTTATTACTTGATTTAGGACCTGCCTTGTCCCTTCCTGCCACTATACCCACAGCAGGATTCATACCTACTTTCAAAATTTCTCATATCAAGGGGCATTTAGAGATTCGCTAGCTAAACTAAAATCCGCGCAATAAATAAAAGATCTACCTGTAATATTTCTGTAACATTGATTCACCATAATTCTCATCACTGAATACAGACTCAACAAAATACGTTTTATCTCACAACGCTAACCAGCCATATAGAGATAGAGTAAGCAATTAAAAGGAAATGATGATGAAAAAGATACTCGCACTTAGCGCTGCTCTAGCAGCATCTGCAATCAGCATGTCGGCCAACGCTCAACGTGACTACATCAGCATTGTAGGCTCTTCTACGGTTTACCCTTTCTCAACTGTGGTTGCAGAACGTTTTGGTAAATCGACCAAATTTGCCACCCCTAAGGTTGAATCAACCGGTTCTGGTGGTGGTTTGAAGCTTTTCTGTTCTGGTGTAGGCAGCGCAACCCCGGATATCACCAACGCATCCCGTGCAATTAAACCTTCTGAAATTGAACTTTGTAGCCAAAACGGCATACAAGACATCATTGAAATAACCGTAGGTTACGATGGTATCGTATTAGCCAATACTACCGCCGCTAAGCAAGTCAGCTTGTCGCGCCGTGAGATCTTCTTAGCCCTAGGCAAGAACATCCCTAACCCAGATGGCAGCGAAACCCTAGTAGATAACCCTTATAAAACTTGGAATCAGATCAACCCAAGCTTACCCGCAACTAAGATTGAAGTATTAGGTCCACCACCAACGTCCGGTACCCGTGATGCTTTTGCTGAATTGGCACTAGAAGGTGGTTGTAAGACCTTTCCTTTCATTAAGGCCATCAAAAAGAAAGATAAGAAAAAATACAAAGCCATCTGCCACGGTGTACGAGAAGACGGTGCTTATGTTGAAGCGGGTGAAAACGATAACCTAATCGTACAAAAACTAGTCGCAAATCCTTCTGCCTTAGGCGTATTTGGTTACAGCTTTTTAGAGCAAAATTCGGATAAGGTTCAAGGTTCTATCATTGATGGCCAGCTACCTACTTTCGATGCAATTGCAGAAGGCGATTACCCAGTGAGCCGCTCGTTATACTTTTATGTTAAAAAGGCTCACATCGGGGTGATTCCTGGTATCGAAGAATACCTAGCGGAGTTCACCTCAGAAAAAGCCATGGGTGAATACGGTTACCTAGCGGAAAAAGGTATGATTCCGATGACCCCAGAAGAACGTACTAAGGTATTAAATACGGTTAAGAATTTAACCCCCTTGGCGAAAAAATAAACCAAGTCCATAATAATACCCAGCGCCGAGACCTTTCCTTATAGGATAGGTCTCGGCTTTTGCGTATTAAAAAGAAACTTAAACTACTGGTAGACAAACTAGCTCATGAACTTTAGTAGCCTGCTCATCATCGTCCTTATTGTTCTCGGAGGCGCCTATTTTCTAGGCCGCAACCGCGCCCGAACAATATCAAATCAAGGATTGCGTATGCATTCCTTACCCGATCACTACGGCACCTTGATGGCCTTATGGACCGGCGTACCGGCCTTGATTTTATTAATCTCTTGGCATTTATTAGAAGGGCCTGTGATTAACCACTTATTAGTGGCACAACTACCTGCAGCCCTGCAAGCCGCGGAACCAGCTCAGATACAACTCGCGATCAGCAAGGTTCATAACCTTGCCTCAGGCTCTGGTTTAGCCGCCGATGAGAGCTTAATGCCTGCGGTCCAACATTTAGCCGCCTTAAATGAACGCACCCTATTATTGAATTCAGGCATCGCACTTAGCTTATGCCTAGTCTGTTTCGCCATCACTTATCGCCGCATCAAACCTGAATTGCGTGCCCGTACGGAAATGGAAACGATTGTAAACCTACTGCTATTATCCAGTTCTGGCATCGCGGTATTAACCACCTTAGGTATTCTCGCCAGTGTTTTAATTGAAGCCTGGATGTTTTTTGGCAAGGTTAGTCCGATCGAATTTTTATTCGGTACTACCTGGTCACCTCAGGTCGCGTTACGTGCAGATCAATCTGGTTCTTCTGGCAGTTTTGGCGCAGTGCCCTTATTCGCGGGTACCTTATTAATTTCTTCAATCGCTATGGTGATTGCGGTACCCATTGGTTTAATGGCTGCGATTTATTTATCGGAATACGCCTCTACTAATGTGCGTAAATATGCCAAGCCCGCATTAGAAGTATTGGCCGGCATCCCTACCGTTGTATACGGTTTTTTTGCCGCCTTAACCGTAGCGCCTTTTATCCGTGTATTAGGCACCGACCTAGGCTTGGAAGTCTCTTCTGAAAGTGCCCTCGCCGCTGGCTTAGTAATGGGGGTAATGATTATTCCATTTGTCTCTTCATTATCCGATGACGTGATCAATGCGGTACCGCAATCGTTACGCGATGGTAGCTTTGGTTTAGGGGCAACAAAAAATGAAACTATCCGCCAGGTTGTAATTCCTGCCGCCCTTCCCGGCATCGTCGGTGCCGTTATGCTAGCGGTTTCGCGCGCTATTGGTGAAACCATGATTGTTGCTATGGCCGCAGGGCTAGCAGCTAATTTAACCGCTAACCCATTAGATAGCGTGACCACAGTAACCGTACAAATTGTTACCTTATTGGTCGGTGACCAAGAATTTGACTCACCTAAAACCTTAGCCGCTTTTGCTTTAGGCCTAGTATTATTTATCTCCACCCTAGTATTGAACTTCGTTGCCTTGAAGATCGTGCAGAAATATCGAGAGCAGTATGACTAATTTAAACAAGACTCAGATACAAGCCAAACTGACAACCCGAGAAAAGGTTGAAAAAGGTTTAAGTCGACGCCGCGCTGCAGAAACTCGCTTCCGCCTTTATGGCATGGCCTCTGTTTTCTTCGGCATGTTATGCCTAGTGGTTTTATTTACCGATATTGCGAGTAAAGGCACATCGGCTTTTAAGCAAACTAGTTTAACTACGGACATTTTATTAGACAGTGATTATTTAGGTCTAAGCCCAACCAGCACGGCTGCAGAAGTTCGCTTTGCAAACTTTGATGGTTTAATCAAACGTCACTTTGCCAAAAGCGAGCAACCAAAAGGTCGCAAGCAAAGCCGTGAATTGTTCAAACTGATCAGTCCTGGGGCGGCTTGGCAATTACAAGAATTGTTATTAGCGAATCCACTTGCCCTAGATACGACCATTACCATAGAACTGCTGATGGATGATGATGTTGATCAATGGTTTAAGCACGACCGAGATCTAGCAGAAGGTGAAAGCAACGACCGTTTGTCGAAGCAGCAACTTACTTGGTTAACCAGCTGGCTTGAAGCCGGCCGCTTAGATACTCACTTTAATACCTTATTCTTTACCAATGGTGATTCCCGTGAGCCTGAATTAGCAGGTATCCATGGGGCCATTAAAGGGACATTATTGACCCTAATGGTAACGCTAATATTATCCTTCCCTATTGGTGTGGCTGCGGCCATTTATTTAGAAGAATTTGCTCCGCGTAATAAGATTACTGAAATTGTCGAGATCAATATTAATAACTTGGCCGCAGTACCTTCAATCATCTTTGGTTTATTAGGTATGGCTATTTTTATTAATATTTTTGGTGTCGCCCGCTCGACCCCATTATTAGGGGGTTTAGTCTTAACCTTAATGACCTTACCGACGATTATTATTTCCGCCCGCGCGGCGATTAAATCGGTCCCGCCCTCCATTCGTGAAGCGGCGTACGGTTTAGGAGCGTCGAAAAATCAGGTGGTTTTTCATCATGTATTACCGTTAGCAATGCCCGGTATGCTTACCGGTACCATTATTGGTATGGCCCAAGCATTGGGGGAAACCGCCCCTTTATTGATGATTGGTATGGTCGCCTTCGTGGTGGATGTTCCAGGGTTTATTAACGATCCATCAACGGTTTTACCGGTGCAGATTTTCTTATGGTCTGATAGCCCAGAGCGGGCTTTCTTAGAGCGCACATCCGGAGCGATCCTAGTTTTATTATCATTTTTAGTACTGATGAATACGACCGCCGTGATCTTGCGTCGTCGCTTAGAACGCCGCTGGTAAGTTTCGTTAAACAGACTGATACAGTATTAAAAAGAATTGAAAGCAAGAATTTAGAATGAGTACAACTATGCAACTTATTGAGAATCACACAACAACCGGCATTCCTTTTAGCAATAAAGCAAAACTGTCGGCGCGCAACGTCGATGTTTTTTATGGGGATAAGCAAGCCATTTATGATGTCAGCTTAGATATTGGCGCCAATGAAGTCATCGCGTTAATCGGCCCTTCGGGTTGTGGTAAATCGACGTTTCTACGCACCTTAAATCGAATGAACGATACTATCGACATTTGTAAGGTGAAAGGAGAGATTTTACTCGACAACGAAAATATCTATGACCCTAAAGTCGATACCGTGCCCTTGCGTGCCCGAGTCGGTATGGTATTTCAAAAACCCAACCCTTTCCCTAAGTCTATTTACGATAACGTCGCCTATGGGCCTCGTATTCACGGCTTAGCACAAACCCGTGTTGAACTGGATGAAACCGTTGAAAAGAGCTTACAACGGGCCGGTTTATGGAACGAAGTTAAAGATCGTTTACACGCCCCTGGCACCGGCCTTTCTGGTGGTCAGCAACAGCGATTGTGTATTGCTCGTACCATAGCCGTTGACCCGGAAGTGATCTTAATGGATGAGCCTTGCTCAGCCTTGGACCCTATTGCCACGGCTAAAATTGAAGAACTGATCGATGAGCTGCGAGAAAAATATACCATCGCAATCGTGACCCACTCAATGCAACAAGCGGCGCGGGTATCTCAGCGCACGGCTTATTTCCACCTAGGTCAATTGATCGAAGTGAACCCGACTAGCCAGGTATTCACCACCCCGCAGCATGAGTTAACAGAAGCTTATATTACTGGCCGTTTTGGATAAGGAGAACAATTATGGATATGAATTTTAACCAGCACATTTCACAGCAGTTCAATGCCGACTTGGAAGCCATTCGTAATCAAATGTTGGCTATGGGTGGTCTAGTACAGCGACAAGTATCCGATGCCATCGAAGCCATTTTATCAGGTGATACCAGCTCGGCAGATAAAATCATTCAGCGTGAAGATGACGTTGATGAGATGGAAGTCAGCATCGATCAAGAATGTACCCATATTCTTGTACGTCGCCAGCCAGCAGCTTCTGATTTACGTATGGTATTAGCGGTATCACGGGTTGTTCGTGACCTAGAGCGTATGGGTGACGAAGCCTCTAAAATCGCTATTCATGCGCTTGAAGTGGCGAATGGCAATCAAGCGGGATCAAAAATCTGCCATCAAGCGATTCGTCACATGGGAACCGCTGTGGTCAAAATGACCTCAGATGCCCTCGATGCTTTTGCTCGCCATGATATCAATGGCGCTATTGAAGTCGTGCGCAGCGATAAATTGGTCGATGAGCAATACGCCTCCGCCATTCGCGAACTCAGCACCTATATGATGGAAGATCCCCGCTCTATTAGCCAAGCCATAAACATTTTATGGATCTTGCGCGCCATTGAGCGTATCGGTGATCATGCTCGTAATATCAGTGAGCAAGTCATCTATTTGGTAAGTGGTACCGATGTTCGCCACAGCTCACTGTCTGAAATGGAAGAGCAGACTCAAGCGGATAATTAGACCTCAACGCGACCTAAGAAAGGCCCAGATTCAGCTGGGCCTTTTTACCCCCACTTCACTGCGCTACACCAATGACTTTTCCTTAGCATAGTCTAAACTTCGTATAACAGCTGCCTGTAGCAAGAGCGGGTTATAGACAGCAATCCTATATGAGATTGATAGATTTTTAATAATACTGTCCGCTCGTAATATTACTGTAACATTGGTTAAACATAATCATTACGAACTTAAATAACGAAGCCAAAATCGTTTACATTTAATGAAGTCGCTTTATTTAATCAAAAGTAGCTTCTAAGTATTAAACAATAGAATGAGAATGGACATTATCATGAAAAAAATAGCCTTATCTTTAGCCATCGCAGCTACCTTACCTACTTTTGCCAACGCTGAAAAAGTAGAAATTGAAAAACCTGAGTTTTATGGCAAGGTCAATGTATCGCTACAAAATACTCAAGAAGGTGATACCAGCACGTCTGAGGTTTCTTCAAACGCTTCGCGCTTAGGTGTCAAAGGTACTGCTCAGCTTAACCATGGTTTACAAGGTATCTATAAAGCTGAATATCAAACTGCGGTTGATGATGGTGATGAAAGCGGCCAAACCTTTAGCCAGCGCAATATCTATGCGGGTATTAAAGGCAACTTCGGTCAAGTGATTATCGGTAAATTCGATACGCCACTGAAAAAAGCTCAAGGTAAAGTTGACCAGTTTGGCGATCTTGAAGGGGATATCAAAAGCGCTATCACTAAAAGTGATAACCGTACCGCCAACTCAGTGCAGTATAATACCCCGTCATTTTCTGGTTTAGTGGCGACGGTATCGCACATTGCTTCTGAAGATGAAACGGTAAACGATGGTACGTCTAGCTCGTTGACCTATACTCGCAAGCAGTTCTACGCCGCTATTGCTTATGATACTGACGTAGAAGCCAATGGCATTGATGCAACTCGCGTGGCCGCTCAGTATAAAGTGGCGGGTATTGCCTTAGGCGCCCTTTGGGAAACTCAGCAGCAAGCAGGTCAGAACAAAGACGGTTGGGTTTATTCAGCGGCTTATAAACTCAATTCAGACGTTAAATTGAAAGCTCAATATGGTGAGTCGGATATCGTTAAAGATAATGCTAAGACTTATAGTCTTGGAGTTGACTATAAGCTAGGGGATAAGACTAAAACTTATGCCTTTGTAACCGATGAAGAATTTGGCGACAATAGCAGCAATGAATATTATGGCATTGGCTTAGAACAGAAGTTCTAAACTAAAGACCGGTATTTATATCAAAAAAAAAGGGCTTCTATGATAATAGAAGCCCTTTTTTTATAACTGCTTTTAACCAACGTTTTGGTTGTCTAATCCTTTGTCTGTAGACAATTCTTTCTCCCGTACTCGCTGGCTTGGGATGATAAAGCTGAAGCGACTACCATGACCTAAACTGGATTCAATTTTTAACTGCGCATCATGATGCTCTAGGGCATGGCGAACAATCGCTAAACCTAAGCCAGAACCACCGACGGTCGACTCTCTCGACTCATCAACACGATAAAAGCGTTCCGTCAAATGCCCTAAGTGATTCGCCGCTATGCCATTACCTTGATCAGAAATGGCAATTTCAATCCCTTGATGAGTACGTTTTATGCTAATACTCACCTGCGCCGCTAACCCTTCTTTACGGCCATATTTGATCCCATTGGTTATTAGGTTGGTTAATATCGAACTGAGCTCCTCAGCAAAACCAAAAATTTCTATATTAGCGATATCTTCACAATCACAATGAATTTCAGCGGCGGGGATTTGCTCACCGTTTAAAGAGATTGGCGTATAGGCTCTTAACTGATCAATACTCAGCGCGCATAAGGGTTGCAGATCGAACCACTGGTTGCCGATACCAGCATTATTACTTTCTAGTTTAGACAGGTGCAATAAGTCATTTACTAGGCTTTTCATGCGCTCTGTCTGTTCACTCATTTGGCGCACGGCCCGCATCATCCCTGGGTTCATTTCGGCATCAACTAACATCTCTAAATAGCCATTAATTACGGTCAAGGGAGTACGTAATTCATGAGAAACATCGGCAATAAAATGTTGCCGCATTTTCTCAACTCGCTGGCGCTCAGTCACATCACGCACAATCAGTACTTTTTGATCTATTCCAAACTGAGTCACTTGTATTTGGACAATTAAATTTGACCGCTGCGGGCTCTCTAATTCAATGACTTCGCTATAATCCCCTTTATCAAAATAATTCACAAAACGCGGGGCACGGATAAGGTTAGTAATGTGTTGGCCTTTATCGGTATCACTACGCAGACCCAAGAGGTAACAAGAGGCACGATTAAAGGCGGTCATATAACCACTTTGGTCAACGATAAGTACCCCGTCTTGTAACGATTCAATGCCTTCGGCAATGCGCTTAAGTTGCTTAGCTTGGCGCTTGATTTTTTTATTCAGGATACGTTCTCGGCGAATTAACACATCGGTACTATAACCGACTAGACCGCTGTCTTGAGGCGCTGGCCCTTGGTTATTACTCCAGCGAAAAAGCTCATTTAAACGCCGCAACATTAATAAATGAGAAACGGCTAAACCGATGAGCGAACCCCAAAAGCCCTGCCCAAATGACATACCTGCGGCCGTAGCCAGTGCTACGATAAATACCATGCGCAAAAACTCACGCTGCCAAGCTATTTGTTGCAAAATACAACATCCTTACAAGATTTAATAAATACTAACTATTCTGCTTGCACAAAGTCGGCTGCCGAAAAACGATAGCCAGCACCGCGCACGGTTTGAATCATGCTGTCATGATTCAAGATCGAAATACTTTTACGTAAGCGGCGAATATGCACATCGACCGTTCTATCTTCAACGTACACATTTCCACCCCATACTCGGTCGAGCAATTGTTCGCGCGAGTATACGCGATCGGGGTGCAACATGAAAAACTCTAATAAGCGAAATTCAATCGGCCCTAAGGCAATTTCTTCCCCAGCAATGCTAGCCTTCTTTGCTGCTCGATCTAGCGTCAGTTGAGCCACGGTTAACCCTTTGCCTTCAATATCACTATGACTGCGCCTTAATACCGCACGTATTCTGGCTAATAACTCCCTGATCGAAAATGGCTTTTCCACATAATCATCAACCCCTGCATCAAAGCCTTTGATCTTATCTTCTTCATCAGACTTCGCGGTTAATAAGATAATGGGAATCTCAGCGCTAGTATCGTTCTGCTTTAACTTTTTAACTAACTCTAGCCCTGTCATCATCGGCATCATCCAATCGGCCAAGATCAAGTCTGGGGTTTCTTCCAGCACCATTTGATAAGCAATTTGACCATTCGCCGCTCTTTTCACTTGATAATCTGCGAGTTGCAAGCTGGTCATAATCATTTCCGCAATCGCTTGCTCATCTTCTACTACTAGAATATTGGCTATTGCCATACTGACCTCTGACTTAAGGATGCTGATTCATTAGCACCACCTGGGTTAACACAGCTTATATACTAACTAGCCATCGTATTTTGATACCAGACAAGCGCTAAGGGCTTGCTGCAATCGCGCTTTATCTAATGCTTCATGATGAATGATTTCAATGCGACTTTGCGGTAATTTACGGGTTGGCATTTCGCTAAATACTTGCTCGCGTAAATTCATTACCCACGCGCCGTTATCGGTAATCATTAAGCCTTTCACGCGCTCTACCTCAAGGGTCATTAACCACTGACTTAACGCTTGATAGTTAAAAATTTGATCTTCCGCAAATAGCCAGCCTAAAGAATAATAGCCCATCCCTTGATTTTCAAAGCACTGAAAGTCTTGCCCTGGGGCTAAAGAAACTAGACGCATATCATCACCTCCCTCATCAGCAGCGTGTTTATGATGATGGTGATGTGCCCCTAGGCTGGTACGTGAGTCATTCCTTGGTAAATCTAACCAAGCCAAATCTAGCTGACCATTTTCGACCCAACCTAAGGCCGATTTTTGAGGTTGAATCGATTTAGCATATTGTTCAAATTGATCTTTATCACTGGCATCACACAGGTCTGTTTTATTCGCGACCAGCACATCCGCTAGATAACATTGATCATTAAAGGTTTCATGCTGTTGATAACGAGGGTCTTGTAATTGCCTTGGGTCTAATAAGCAAATAGATGCTTTTAATTCACTGTATTGCTGGTAATCTTTGCTGGTTAAGCTGCGAATTAAATTCTTCGGATGCCCTAACCCAGTCGGTTCAATTAAAATACGATCAGGTTGCTGCTGGGCAATAAGGTTGGCTAATGCAGCCTGAAATGGAATGCCAGATACACAACATAAGCAGCCCCCTGGCACTTCACTAATAACCATACCCGTTTGGGCAGAAATAATAGCGCCATCGATGCCAACCTCACCAAATTCATTGACTAAAATTGCCCATTTCTCTTCTTTTGGCTTGTGCTGCAATAGCGCTAAAATAGCCGTGGTTTTGCCAACCCCTAAAAAACCCATAATAATATTTATGGCTATTTTCTTTTGCATATTTAACCTAGCTTAATCATTTAATGACCCCATTATAACTTGCGTAAGATGACTAGGGGAGCTTGTTTTATCACGGGTTTGAGACTGCGTACCGCCAAGCTAGCAATCAATAAGGAGGCTACTAACGGTACCCCAAACCAGTAGGGTAAATGCCACGGATACTCTAGCTCAAATAGCCGTTGATATAATAACCAGCAAATCACCTCAGCGCCGGCGGTAGCAATAACCCCGGCTAGGGCACCGAGTAATAAAAATTCAAGCCATTGCATTTGCCGCAACTGCTGACGTTTAGCCCCTAGGGTGCGTAATATCGCGCCTTGCTGCAACCTGTCATCTAGGCTCGAATACAAGGCGGCTAATAATACTAAGAAGCCAGCGAGTAATACCAGAACTAATAAATACTCAACCGCTAACGTTACTTGCCCTAATAAAGACTGCACCTGAATCAATACTTGGCTCATATCCAATAAAGTAATTCCTGGATAGTGCCTAATAAGGTTTGTCAGCGCTGGGCTTAACTGGGCAGGAACATAAAAACTGGTCAGATAGTTCATCGGTAACTGCGCGACAACATCGGCAGAAAAGTAGAGGTAGAAGTTGGGTTTCATGCTACCCCAATCGACTTTTCTAATACTTGATATGTGGGCTTCAACTTTTTGTCCTGCAATATCAAATAGCAAGCGATCACCCAAACCTAGCTGCAAGCGCTGCGCTAAACCTGAGGCGATTGAAACTTGCTGCTTTGCGTCTGCGCTAAACCAGTCCCCTTGCTCTAGAGTATTTCCAAGGGGTAATTCAGTACCACCACTCAAGACCAAATCTCGCTGAATAGCAGGATCTTGTGCATAGAGTGGGTGGTCGTTAACAGCCACATTATTAATGGCAATTAAGCGCCCAGGTACCATAGGAAATGCCGTTGATAGGGTAAAACCTGCTTGCGCTAAATCTTGCTGATACTCTTCTACCTGAAAACCTTGAATATTCATGGCAAAGAAATTGGCACTGTCTTTTGGTAAATTGTTTTGCCAGTCTTGCAATAAGTCATTACGCACAATGGCTATGATTAACATCACCATCATAGTGAGAGCAAAAGCCAATACTTGCACAGCACTGCGATAGCGATCGCGGTTAATTTGCAACCAAGCAAAACGCACAATCAAATTCATCTTGGCCAGCGGAATGACCCTATCCATACCATACAAGACAAGCTGTAAAAGAAATAATAAGAGCAATAAAACTAAAAAGCCGCCTAGGATAATAACCAAGGTCATCACGGCATTTTGGCTAAACCAATAACTTAATACCATCATCATGGTTAACCCTAAGCCGTAAATGGCCCAACTGTTCCACGCCATGGGTTCCAGTTCCCGACGCAGTACTCTTAGTGGCGATACTCGGCCTAAGCGTAATAAAGGAGGCAAGGCAAAACCTAATAAGGTAATAGGCGCGGTTAAACTGGCGATGAACCAAGCGGATAATCCCGCCGCTGGGAGTGTTTGTTTAAATGCACCGGCTAAAATTTCAGTCAGTATTTGTTGGCCAAAATAACCCAAGCTTAAGCCTACCGTCGTCGCCAATAGCGCCAGGTAGATCAGCTGGTATAAATACAAACTCGTTACATAATCGCGACTTGCACCTAAGGTACGTAATAGCGCACTGCTATCAAAATGATGGCGCGCGTAATCTTGCGCCGCCATCGCAATGGCAATGCCGGCTAGAATAATGGCCAGCATAGCCGCGAGTGATAAGTAACTGCGAGCTTTCGCCAAAGAGGCCGCTAAGGCTTGGTTATTATCGGTTAATGATTCAAAGGATTGGTGACTGGCCAATAACGGCTTGAGTGCTTGCTGCAACTGAGCAATCGCGAGTTTATCCCCTGCGACCAACATACGCCAACTCACTCGACTGCCCGGCTGTACCAGCTTGGCAGCCGCTACGTCCGCTAGACTCATCATTAAGCGTGGCGATAAGCTATAAAAGTTGCCTGCTCGATCACTTTCATGACTGATCACTGCACTGATCTTGAGCTTCATCGCACCCACTTCGACTAGGTCGCCGATTTGTGCGTCTAATAAGGCTAATAACCTCGCCTCTAACCAAACCTCACCGGCCTTAGGCCCTGCATCCCGACTGCCTATAGCGGTTATATCTGAGCTATCGCTAACGATTAAACCACCTTTTAACGGATAAGCTGTATCGACCGCCTTCACTGCTGCAAGGGCCATTTCATCCTTTAATAAAACGACGCTAGGGAACTCTAAGGTGGTCGCGGTCGTCAGCCCTAGCGCCTGGGCTTGCTGATACCAAGCCTGGGCTAATGGCTCACGGGACTTTATGCGTAAATCTGCCCCTAACAGCTCAGTCGTTTTGTTCAGCATGGCGCTATCTAGGCGCTGGCTAAAAACACTAATAATGGTAGCCGAGCTAACCGCAAGTATTAACGCTAACAAGATGACCGTCAGCTTGCCTGCCTTAACCTCAGACATTAATAACCTAAAACTGAGTAATGCGAGGTGCCTATGATGCAGCCAATACTGCAAGATCCCTTGGTTATTAGAGACTTTCATGGCGCATCTCCTGCCTATCATCTTTGACAATCTTGCCCCCATCAAGATGAATACTGCGCTCACAGCGTTGCGCTAAGTGCTCGTCATGGGTGACTAGGATTAAGCTCGTCTGGTTTTGCTGGTTGAGTTCAAATAGTAGGTTAATGATTTGCTTACCGGTATTTCGATCTAAATTCCCCGTAGGTTCGTCGGCAAATAAAACACTTGGCTGACAGGCAAAAGCCCGAGCAATGGCTACTCGCTGCTGCTCGCCCCCAGATAACTGGCTAGGATAATGCGCTAAGCGATGAGTTAAACCGACCTTGTCTAACCACTGCTCGGCCAACTGCCGACAGTATTTTAGTGAGTATTGATTACTCAACTCTAAAGGTAAGCTGACATTCTCTAAGGCACTCAATGCGGGTAATAATTGGAAGTTTTGAAAAACAAAGCCTACCCCCTTAGCGCGCACCGCCGCACGCTGATCTTCATCCAACTGGTGCAGTGGCTGGCCATTAAGCCATACCTCTCCCGACGACGCTTGATCAAGGCCTGCCATAATGCCCAACAAGGTTGATTTACCACTGCCTGAAGCCCCGACGATCGCCACGCTTTCGCTATGCTTGATCTGCAGCGCTAAGCCTTGCAGAATGGTTAATTCATCGGATCCTGTTTTAACGCGTTTGACGACATCTTTTAGCTTTAATAGAGGAGTTTCCTGTTCATGTTCAGCCTGAGTACTCATATGCCGCACTACCTTGTCTCATTAATTGTTTGCCTGTGGATTAACCTGAGCTTACCTTATGCACTAGCAGGGGAAAATAGCCAATCTCAACAACAAACCATCCTAGTGGTTGGTGATAGCATCAGCGCTGGTTTTGGTATCGATAAAAGCCAAGGCTGGGTCGCCTTATTCGAGTCAAAATTACATCAACTATCCCCACACCATAAAATCGTTAATGCCAGTATTAGTGGTGAAACTAGCAGTGGTGGTGCCAACCGCATCAATAGCTTATTAGCACAATATAGTCCCAACTGGGTGATCATCGAATTAGGCGGGAACGATGGTCTACAAGGCCGTCCGATTAAAATAATAAAAAAAAATCTAGATTATATGATTAAGCAAAGTCAGCAAGCTGGGGCAAAAGTGCTCTTATTAGGCATGCGCATCCCACCCAACTACGGCCAAACCTATAGTGACCTTTTTGCCCAGCAATACCAGCAGTTAGCACACACAAACGATACCTTATTATTGCCTTTTTTACTGACAGATATTGCCGCAAAGCCAGACATGATGCAGGTTGATGGCATACATCCCACCCTAAAGGCCCAGCCTATTATGATGGAAGCTGTGTGGTCTGTATTCATACGGAAATAATAACAAATCATCAACAGTATACTGACTTTAACGGCTATACTTTAATTCATCGCGAATATAAATAGAGACGCCTAGATGTGAAGCTGATTAACCAAGTGAGAACTTTTGCCAAGAAAGATCCTATGCGCACTTTGTTATATGCTGCTTGGTTATTATTAAGTACCCTGTTCCTTGCTTATGCCATTACCGCCTGGTTCAGCGCATCCAATCAAATACTGTCGCAATTGGATTCTCTCAACCAACTAGTGAGTAAAAATACACAGCAACAGAGCAATCTATTATTTTATCAAATTAATAATCTAAACCAACGGATGTTGAATACTGATCAGAGCCAAGAAAACCTCGTCTCAATTCTGGACAATAATCCACAAGACAGTTACGACCATAGCTTTCTATTAGATCATGAGGGTAAGTTATTACTTGCGTCTTTTACCCAAGATAAAAATTTACGCTTACAACTGGATAAAACCCTCATTTCAGTTGAATTTATTAAGAAAATTCTTGCACAAGATACTCCCTCTTACGCCCCTACTTTCAGTTTAGGAGCGGCCAGTACAAGCTACTACCTTCCTTTTTGTCGACCTAGCAGTATCAAAGGAGCAAGCCTACTGTGCGTTGCTTTATCCACCACTCACGACAAGCTTAACTGGCGCTCCATTAACGACATTCATGATACCGCGATTAGAATTGTAGGGGCGGATAACCACTTACTATTTTCGAATCCGTTACCCATTAATAAGCGTTTTTTATTAGGTAAAAAGATACCCGCCGAAATAAACAGCCAAGTCCTCAATGAAAAGCAAATCCGCCAAACCGGTTATGGCTATTTTAAGCACATTTCAGGGCTCGATGGTATTAGTCGGATGGGAAGCATTCAGTACCTAGCTAAGCTGGACTTATTTATTGTTATTTCTGTACCAACAACACGCATTATGAGCGTTTGGTTAGAGCATATTGCTGGGCCACTGTTCATGCTGTTATCGTTTTTAGTGGTTACTTTATTGGGCTTTCGTTTTTCTAATCACTTATTTTACCGCGCTCAAGCCAGTTATAAAGTCACTGAAAAAACTCTGCGAACACAAGAAAATACTTTAGAGCTACTGTTTGCTAATTTACCTGGCATGATTTATCGCGTAAGAATTCCAGATTATAAAGTACTCTTCATTACCGATGGCTGTCGTGACCTACTCGGATATTCTGCGCAAACTTACTTATCTGGTAAGCGCACACCTTTTGATGATCTTCATGAAGATGATCAAGACCTATTAATTAAACATGCTAACAGTATCAATAGCCCAGAAAAAAAGTACGAACATGTGTTCCGCATTCAAACCCCAGCGGGGGAATATAAGTGGCTGATGGATCGAGGCCGAGCGGTACATGAATCTAAAAACAAAATTTATTTAGAAGGTATTTTACTGGATATAAGCGAGCACATGCTCTCAAAACAACAAGTCGAATATTTAGCAACCCGAGATCCATTAACCGAACTCGCTAATCGCTACTTATTCAATGACGAATTGATTAATCATATTGATCGCTTCCGAGACAAAACCAGTATTGCCTTATTATTTATTGATCTTGATAGGTTTAAAACCATTAACGATTCGCTAGGGCATCAAGTTGGCGACCGGCTATTGAAACTCGTAGCCGAGCGACTACAAGACTGCATCGGTGAGCAAGCATTGCTCGCTCGTTTAGGCGGTGATGAATTTATGATCATGATGAAAAATCCTCAGAGTATTGAAGCCGTTGAAATATTAGCTCACAGCATTAATCTGAGCATTAGCAAAACGTTTGAATTAGATTATTACAAACTAAATACTACCTGCAGTATTGGTATTAGTATGTACCCCAAGGATTCTATAGAGTCACATATTTTATTAAGAAATGCCGATACCGCTATGTACAGTGCAAAAGCGAAAGGCGGAAATCGCTTCCAATTTTATACTGACGAGATGAACCAGAAAGTAAATTCTAGATTAACCATTGAAACCGAATTGCGTAGGGCAATTAAAGAAAATGAATTTGAAGTCTATTATCAGCCTCAAGTTAACGCTCATAGTGGAAAACTAGAAGGGGCAGAAGCCTTAGTACGCTGGCTACATCCAACTGCTGGCATGGTCTCTCCGGTAGAGTTTATTCCCGTTGCAGAAGAAACAGGACTCATTAAAGATATAGGAGATTGGGTTTTAGCTCAGGCATGTGCAACCTTTAAGCAGTGGAATGATGAAACTGGGTTAAATTTATCTGTCGCGGTGAATGTATCAGTGCGACAGCTAGATGATACCTTTATTCTTAAAGTTCAAGAGACTCTCAATCAAACTGGGTTAAATAAAGATTTACTCGAACTAGAAATTACTGAGAGTTTATTAATGGAAAACGTACAAGAAAACATTCGTATTTTGGAAGCAATTAATCGCCAAGGTGTGCGCTTCGCTATGGATGATTTTGGTACTGGATATTCTTCATTAAACTATCTGCGTCAGTTTCCAATTAGTAAATTAAAAATTGATCGTTCCTTTGTTAATGATATTACCGACGACCCGGATGACGAAGCAATTATTCGTGCCATTATTGCCATGGGTCAAACCCTTAAGTTAAAGGTCATTGCTGAAGGTGTAGAAAACCACCAACAGCTGGTTTTATTAGAATCTATGGGCTGCGATAGTTATCAAGGTTTCTTCTTTAGCAAACCCTTAACGGCCGAAGACTTCTATAAACAGTACATTCAAGCTGATTCGCTAGCACAAGGTAAGAATCAATTACTCTAGAATCCTTGATCTAGACTCATCCCCTAATACTCGTATGCTCTTCTGTTCATGTTCAGCCCTAGTTTTCGTCCACAAGTTTTATCGCAGCGGGTAATCTTAGTTTCTCGCGATCAGTAAAATTAGAGGCTTGGTAGGCATCTAGTATTTCATCTTTATCCTGACGTGACATGCCTTCAATATTTTCGACTTTTGCCATTTCATCACGGTACGCCATGACTTTTTTATGCCAGTTTAATTGCTGCTGATCAAGGGTTTCTAACCGTTCAACCGCTTCTGGGCTCATGTTTTGTGCTCTTAACTCGCGTATTTCATCCGCCTTACCTTGCTCACTCAGTGCTTTTTCTTGCTCTAAAAGATCACTTGATAGTGTTAACGACTTTTTAAATTCGACAATCTCATTGGGTAAACTATTGTCTAAAGCTAGCAGTTGTTCTTTCTTCTCTGCTGCCGTCATTGTTGAGCTTTTTATAACCAGCTTTTCATAAGTATAATCATCAACCAGTTCGTCTAACTGCCAGAATTCTTCTACCGCCTCGTCAGGCAGCCATTGTCGACGTAAACGCTTTTGCCACTGCAAGCGTTCTCCTATTTGGGCCAGCGAAGCACTATCCGTAATACCGAGCGCTTCTCTTTCATCATATTCTGCTAAGGCCGATTTATAACCAATATAGGACTCTAATAGCTCAAGAGCTTGCGCCTTCGCTAATGGTGAAAGTTTGTTTATTTCACTTTTCATCAGGGCAATAATGTCTTCTAGACTGATTTCCCCTACGGCCGACAAGTAAAAATCAATCCAGTGCCGTAAGTCTCTATCAATTATTAACTGGCCTTGTGCATCTACTTTTAATTGGCCATCAACATCAGTGAGCCTAAATGTTTTAAGTTTCAGTACCGCGTCCTTAGCGGATGTTACACCCTGCTCACTCTCTAGCTTAAGAGCCTGATTAAGCATTTTATTTTCTAGTGAAGTATCTTGATCAACCCTGACGAGAGCATCACCTTGATCATCAAATATCGATTGATAGCTAATAAAGGATAAAGCGAGAAAACAGCTTATGGCGAAAGGATAAAAAAAGCTTTTATTCATTATTATACTTCTTATAAAAACACTAGGAGCCATAAGGCTCCTAGACAATCAATTGACGTTAGTTAAATAACCGTATCATCACTGATTATAAACCCGCTTTTTTCAAACGGTTGGCGTGATTTCTAAAGATAGTCAATGGATCTGTTGACCAAATATCATGCAGACCAAGCAGCATATTAACTTCATCCAAATGATTCATTCTAAAGTCATCACGAATCACCATGCCCAGATGGCTGCTACAAGCACCCACTAAACCATCATTTTTCTCACCCCAAGGGAAGAAGAAAGAAGTCGAAATCATCATTAAATCCGTAGGATCAAGCACGTTCGTTGAAGGCTTAGTACCACTCCAAGAGTAATAACGAATTCCATTAGCTGAATAAGCACCTTCCCCACACGCCGATTCAGGAATACCCCCTGGATGCTGGGCATTAAATACTTTGGCTTGCTCTGTGGTCATAGAAGCTAGTGACGCCATGATATCTTGTGGATGACCACCACCGGATAGAAAATCGATCAGATGAGCCAAGGCATTACCTAGATTTTCAATGAGTAAATAAGAAGCACTTGAGGTTTCCGCCCCCTGACTTATTTTGTCTGCAACAACGGTTCCCTTATTAACACCACCAATCGAGGTTACCGAAGCCACTAAGTCTGGTCGTACTGACGCGACGTAGCGAATAGTTGGACTACCATGACTATGGCCTATTAGGTTCGCTTTTTCAGCGCCGGTAATGGCTAATATGCGTTCTATTTGAGGAATAAGTTGCTCACCTCGCACTTCAACTGAGTTTGAGTTTGAGACGGTTGTTACAAAAACGGTTGCACCATCTTTGCTGAGTGTTTCAGGAACCTTGTGCCAATAGTCCATACCCAGCAGGTTATCAAAGCCATATAGGCCATGAGTTAGTACTATCGGATACTTAGTTTGGGTATAGGTTGAAGGATTGTCCCACCACCATGCTTGGCTGGAAAATGAGGCAAGTAACAGACTAGTAAAGATTAATGAAGTTATAAGTTTCATTTTATATCCTTTTCTTTCTTATTTTTATTGGTGAACTCAGTTTAGGTAGCAATATGTAGATAATCTAGGTTGATTTAAGCCGTTCATGGGGTTATCGAACGTTTCAAACTGTCATGCATGACTTTTAACGCCATCCTTAATATTTTGCCAATTTAATAGCATAATCGCCTTCTTAAAATGAATTATATGGAATAATCTAACAGTACAGAGTAGTTTTTAAGGGAGGTTTTTATGTTCAATTCCATTAATAAGCTGCTTAATAAGCTACCCAAGGATGAGCCACTAAATTCCAATGAAGTCTTGCATAACTGGGATCGGGAGAGTGAGCTAGAAGCGGTTGAATTACTCAGTGAAACAGAAGCAGTACATACCCTAGGGGAGTTGTTTGCACTGCATCGATTAGCGCATAAATTTAAAGAACGTAAAGGCATTAAAGAGCAGAGTACAGATTCCCCTGCTCCAGTCGTTCATTAAATAATAAGTTAACCTCTTAAGCGCTCTTCATTCGTCTGCTGAACTTGCTCGGCTTGCTCACGGATGCGTTCGAAAATTTCTTTTACCGTCGGCTGGTCTTCGATTAACCCTTGGGTCTGACCAATAAATTGAACACCCTTGTTATAATCCCCATCCACAGTCGCCGCCTTCAAACGAGGTACCGCTGCGCCAAAATACGCCAGCAATTTAACCTTCTCCATCATCGCTAGCATGCCTAACATAATTTTCCACAAGGGTTGATTAACCATAGCTGCCGCTTTCATTGCTTCAATACACGCGGCAAAAAAGTTCATCGGCTTCTTAGTAGCTTTTATCCCTTCAGGGGTGCGCATGACTCGTGCGTAGATACCATCAAAGTTTTTCGAATAAATCGTATCTTGCTCACTTTTCGCGACCACTGCATCCTTCATATTCTGATGCAGAGGACTATCAGCACTGGTTGCTAAGCGTGATCCCATGGCAACGGCATCAGCGCCTAATGAAAATGCCGCTAATAAACCACGGCCATCAGCAAAACCACCCGTGGCGATTACTGGAATATCAACCGCCTGACGAATCGCAGGGACTAATACTAATGAAGTGACCTCCCCCCCATGAGCGGCGGCTTCATGACCCGTTACCAGCAAGGCATCCGCACCACTTTTTTGCGCGGATAGTGCATGTTTAACAGTTACCACAGTCGCAATCACCTTAGCGCCATAGGCATGAGCACGCTGAATAAGCTTATCGCCTTTACCTAGGGAGAAATTAATAACGGGAACCTTTTCTTCAATCGCGATATCAGCGTTATCTTCCGCACCCGGCATCAATAAAGTAATGCCAATACCAAAAGGTTTATCGGTTAGCTGACGGATTTTTTTAATAGCTTCACGGGTTTCTGTAGGCGAAAGTGGGCCACTGGCTAAAATACCTAAACCACCGGCATTGGAAACCGCTGCGACAAGTTCAGGAGTTGAAATCCAACTCATGCCAGGAAGTAAAATAGGCATTTCAATGTCTAATAATTCGGTAATTGCTGTTTTCATATACGCCTCGTCATCACTAAATGGCGCCACTTTAACGATTATTGTGGGCTTACGCCAGAAACAAGGGCACTAAAAGGATACTTAGGTGTGACTGACAAGAAGATTTTAACGATTTTGCTGAATGTAATTTAAAAACATTTGCTGACGCTGCTGGGGTGACATACTGCGCAACTCTTGAACGTGCTGCTGACGCTCGACAGAAGGCTGAGGGTTGTGGCTAGGAGAAATGGAACGATAAAATTGATTCAACGCACGCTGCTGTTCGGGACGCTGATTATTCCACTCAATTTGACTGGCACTGCTCTCCACTGAGAATTCAGAAAGATCGGTAATAGGCTGTAGGACATTATCTGCCATCACCGGCAAACTGGCGCAAAGACTCACAATAATTCCAATATAAATTCGCATCAATCGCTATCACTCAAAAATTAAAACGTCCTATGTCCTTATATAGGCTGATATTCACACCTTCCTTTAATGAGTATTTAGTCTACTAAGTTTGACTGAAATGTCACGTATTGAATCAGTAAATACTGGGTAAATCTTAATCAGTTAATGACGATTAAAATAGCAGCTAATTTCTAAACCGCCTTCTGGGTGATTGCGTATGTCCATATGACCATCAAAGCTGCGAATCACTCGATCGGCAATAGCCATTCCTAATCCATACCCTCGGCCGCCAGAGCATTGCTGCTTAACATCTTGCGCAATACGCTCACGAGCGTGCTCTGCCCGATAAAAAGGCTGAGTTAAATGGGGAATATGCTCTTCTGCAACACCAGGGCCATGGTCACGCACAGTAATAACAAAATCACTATCATCCACTTTAATCGTAATTTCTACCTTAGTATTAGGAAAAGTATGCAATAACGCATTACGTATAAGGTTTTCAAAGGCCGAGCTGAGTAATTTGCTTTCTGCCATAACCCAGCATTCTTTTTTCGGGCAGCTCAATTCAATACTTTCTGCTTGCTGCTCAAAATGGGCATCATGGACAATTTGCTCAATCACTTGCACCAGATCCGTCTCTTGCCACTGCTCTGGGTGACGCTCAACTTCTAGCTTAGCCAATAACAAGATGTCGGCAATCAAGTCATTAATACGGCCCGTTTCTAATTCAATGCGATCTAAATATTCCACCACTGGCTCTTCCGCATCCATTCGTGCCAGCTCAGTTGCGATTTGTAGTCGAGCTAATGGCGAACGTAATTCATGGGAAATATCTCGCAATAAACCTTTTTGATCGGCTAATAAGGTCTGTACACGGTCCGCCATGACATCAAATTCACGACTAAGGTCGCCAATTTCATCCCGCCTACGACGAAGTCTATAACCTGATCGAGCGGTTAAATCACCGGCAGCAATGGCTTTTACCGTTTTTTGCAAGCGTCGCATTGGCCGCGATAAATACCCAGAAAGTAGAAAGCCGATACCACCAAAAAAGATAATCGCCACCGATAACCCTAAGGTGATGTAGCTTTTCACATCCAATACAGCAAAAGGATGTAAAAACTCCACGACCAGCAGATAAAACTGCCCATCCCTAGAGGTTAGAGGCGCTTTTACCAAGATCTCACTGCGATTAAGGGGTTGGACTTTTACCAGAAACTCAGAGGCCGAAAAGGCATATTGCGAAACAGACTCAGGCACAGGGTCACCCACAATGCTAATACCCTCGTTATTAAAAACATAGGCATTCACATTAGGGTGCTGCTCAATGGTAATTAGCCATTCCATTAATAATGACTCACCACCACGCTGCAACATGAGCTGAGCAGATGATATATAACCTTCAGTCGGCGCAATCAGGTTGCTGGTTTCATTGGACAGCTGCCGATAAAAAACGGCATAAGCCATGGTGACAAGGGTCGCTAATACGCTGGTTAAAATAAACGCTAAATAAATTTTCCAATATAAACCGCGCACAGCAACCCCTAAATTGATTTACGCCTCAGCGCGAACGTACATATAACCCACACCACGAATCGTTTTAATGCGGGTTTGGCCGCCATCATGTACTCCAAGCTTTTTGCGCAAATTACTCAAATGCATATCCAAACTGCGATCGAATAGTGTTAATGAACGCGACATAGCTTCTTCGGCCAGCTGGTTTTTCTCAACCACCTTACCTAGATGAGAAACCAATGTATTCAGAATATTATACTCAGTGACGGTTAATTCGAGCGGTTCATCATTCTTTAAAACCTGATGCTGACTATGGTCAATGATTAATTCATCTATACGAATTACGCTTTCGTCACTCGCCGTATTATCCGCTTGTGATCGACGCAATACGGCGCGCAAACGAGCCAATAACTCTCTTGGATTGCAGGGTTTAGGTAAATAATCATCAGCCCCCACCTCAAGCCCAACGATACGATCCATCTCATCGCCTTTCGCCGTGAGCATCACCACAGGCAAAGAACTTTTCTTACGCAACTCAGTTAATACTTCTAAGCCACTCATGCCTGGCAGCATAATGTCTAGAACCATGGCATCGTAGGGTTGCGCTAATCCTTGAGCAAGACCTTCACTTCCCGTATGAACCTGATCGCAGTCAATACCTTCACGTTGTAAATAACGAGCCAATAACTCACACAACTCTTGATCATCATCGACTAACAGTATCTTCATCCAATACCCACCCATTTTTGTTATTTTGCAGCATTAAATAAGGATCCACAGTTATTGCAATAGATCTTTACGCTTTCTAAACACTTATAATCAGAACTGAACATAATACTAGGTATTTAATCTGATCGTCCATGTTTCTCGACAAAGGCTATCGCTTCTGTGACAACGGCTATGACACGCTCTTTCACATCCTGTAATTCATCTCCAGACATATAAAAGGCCATATCGACTTCATAACGATAGTACTTAGGGGGCAAACGGTTTAATGCTACACACGCCACATCGGCCATAAAGTCCATCGCTGGCTCGCTCTCTCGAGCAGATAACTGGTGGCGTATTTCATCCGAAACGACCTGTTCATAATAATTACTAACGTGATTGATAATGGCCATGACTTTCTCCTTATTGGCTATCACTTTAGCTCATGAGCTCGGCGTCTGTATGTCTCAGACTAGAAAATCATGGCTATTAAGCGTGCTATTTGATCTGGCATCAATAAATACTAGGGTCTACTTCGATTTTATGCACAACCCCATTCCAACCATCAAAACCGCCAATTAACATCTCTACTTGAGAGAAACCCATCTGCTTTAATGTATAAGCCGCCAGAGCACTGCGCCCGCCATTTTTGCAATAAATTAAGATGCTGCGATCTGGGTCATTGAGATCAGGATGATTACCCACTTTAAACTCTAATACGCCTCTTGGTACATTAACCGCCTGCGGCAGGTGTCCTACCTGGTACTCTGCGGGCTCACGTACGTCCAATACTAGCGCCGCATTTTTAATCATAACTTCCGCGCGGCTTGCGTCGACTAAGATGATATTTTCTTTTGCTTCTGCTAATAACGATTCACGGGTTTTAACTTGATTGCTCATACGTCACCTATATAACTAACTGGTTATCTAGCTAGCATAACAAGCTTAGCTCACAAGGGAAAGCAATCTTCTTTCAGGCCCCCACATCAACAAATAGACACAAATTAACCTACTCTCTTACCAGCAGCTTGTCGATTTATGCTTATACTCAGTTAAAGCACACAATTCATTGAAGAATATATCGTGGGTCAGGAAAATGGATAAACGCGAGCATCTTAGATTCGAAAGCCATGTAGAAGCCAACCTTATTACCCTTGATGGCGCTAGTCATCCTTGTCATGTGGCTGATTTTTCTCACGATGGTTTACGCGTATATTGGCCAGAAGAAGACGAGCTTAGCTTAAACATAAAAGATATCTTACAGCTATCTATAAACCTCGATGAAGACCCGCTAAAGATTCCAGTAGAGTGTTTATATCACGAAAATAATAACGCCAGTTTTAAACTAAACCAGCCTAATGGTGAGCTATTTTTAAAGCTGCAAAGCATTAATCAAAATAACCGAAATCATGGTATTTTATCAGACAAGAAACGAGCTCAATATAAAGAGCTGTTTGCCGAAAAAGTCAAAGAGTGCAGTCAAAATATAATTAAGCAGTGGCACAGTGACCTGCTTGAAACATTATTTCATCAAGCCAATCAAGTTCATAATAATACCGAGCAACAAAATTTATTCAGTGCCGAAAAGAAAATACAAGAGAATAAAACACCGATACAGCAACGCTTTCTCTCTCACCTAGCAGAGCAGCTTAACTGCTGGCTAGAAAACAAACCAGGCATTAGTCTCGATAAAGAGCAACGCTCAAACGATGAGCAAAACCTTTCTCTAGTACAGCCAGAAGACTTTGAAGATTGGTTATTAGCTAAGGTAACCAGTACCCACTTACAATCGAAACTGAACCATGAATCATTCGAAGTACGACAAATATTAGACATGATATCGGAAGCAAAACCCGAGCATTGCTTCAATCCTTTGGGAGCAAATATCATCACCGAAGCTTTTCGTCTAGCGATTGAACCATTAGCATTAGAAAATACTGTACGCCAAATGGCTTTTGATACCTTTGAACAGGTAACCGCTCCGCAACTGCAGGCTGTGTATCAATGGTTAATTAAGAAAATAGATGTACCTTTAGCATTTCGCAATCGTCGCCGACCTAATCACTCAGGCGAGGATTCAATAACCAATCCTTCTAATGATCATAATGATAAGCCCGAACCACAAGTACTGCCTGGTGGCCAGCCCGCAAACCCTTCGAGTTATCCTCAAACGCCAGCTAATGATTCTACCGCGAGCAACATGGAAGCAGGTTACGTAGCCCCTTCGACTACAGGTTCCATGAACGAGTTTCGTCAACACCAAGCGGAAGCGCAGCAGGCCTACAGTAATATTAAAAGTTTACTGGCCATGCGTTATCAACGTATCGAATCTGGTATTACTAATGCGGCTATTGGCGCAGAAGTGCCTCAGCCAAGCACTCCCGTTGCCGACCATCAGCAAGTGCAAATGGCCTTACAGCAATTATGGAAAAAATCGGATACCCAAAGTGGTCGCGTTCGCCAAGACTTAGAACAAGCCCTCGCTAGCCAAGAAATTTCGCTCTCTGCAGAGAATCGAGAAGCCATTGATACCTTAGAACACGTTACTCAAAATCTGCTCAGCAATGAACACATTTCAGATTTTGTTAAGCCGTTTATTAGCGAACTTGAACAGCCATTATCGATGATGATGTTGAGTGACCCTAGTATGATGTTCAACCCTGAACATCCTGGCCGAGTGGCGTTAAACTCTTTAACCAAGCTGGGGCGAATGACTACCACTGGACAAGAGAAAGTCAGTGAAAAGCTAAAGAATATGCTGCACGGTATTGATACCAGTAGCAGCCCCGAAGAGCTAGAAAAACAATTCCAAGGCTTGCAGTCAGGGGTTGATATTATGTTGGCCGAGGCAGAGCGTCGCGCCAAGATGAATGCCGACCGAGTTGCTCAAGCCGCTGCCGGTGAATACAAGGTTGAGCAAGCAAGAGAAAAAATATCTCGTCTAGTTAGTAAAGATACCTCAGGTAGAACCTTACCGGCGATTGTTATGGAGTGGTTAGAGCAAGGCTGGAAACCCTTATTATCCTTAATCTATTTACGCGAAGGGGTTGAAAGTAAACGTTTTCGTGGAGCGGTTAAACTCTATCGACAAGTGCTTTCCATCTTTCAGCCTAAAAATTCTGGTCGTAGCGAGTTACTCGAACGTTTTGTGCCCTTGATTAAACTCATGCGCCACGAACTCGATCAATTAAATGGTCCACAGCCTGATCATATACGCTGGTACGATGAACTAGAAATATCGGCACAGCAGCATTTAGAAACAGGCGAAATTCAACAAGTCATTGAAGTCCCAATAGAAATAGAAGAAGAGAAGCCCAACCTGCAGGGTAAGGGAGTCCGCCGGGCATTGAATCTACAAGTCGGCGATTGGTTATTACTGACTGAACAAGATCAAAACATATCTGTGGTATGGATGGCAGAAGACGGCTCTAAGTTTGCCTGCGTTAACCACAGTGGTATGAAGGTGGTTGATTTCACCCTAGAAGATTTAGCCGCCGCTTTAGATGATGGTTCGGTGAAACGTTTATACGAACAAGAAGAATCGGCAGTTGATCAAAGTCTTGATGCCTTAGTACAGCAAATTTATAACGACTTATCCGCTCAAGCTAATACGGATTCTCTGACTCAGATCCCTACCCGCTCTCACTTTTTGCGCCACCTAAAAGAAGAAGCCGCAAAATGCCACCGTTCAAATCTCACCCATACCTTGTGCATGATCGATATTGATCAGTTTAAATTAATCAATAGTGAATACGGCGTTGCCGGTGGAGACGACTGTTTGAAAGCACTAGCCGCAGTTTTAGTCAAATTCTGCGGAAATCCCATTAATTGTGCACGCATGGGCAGTAATGAACTTGCCATCTTGTTCCAACATGCCGACTTGGCGAAAGGCGAGGCTATGGCCCGAGAGTTGAAACAAAAATTAGAGCAGCTTGAAATTACCAGTGGTGATAATACCTTCCGCATTCATTTAAGTATGGGGGTCGCTGAACTCAACTATCAAATTGCCAATGAAATTGACTTAGTTGCCTTTGCCGAATCGGCTTGTTTATCCGCGAAAGAAAAAGGGGGTAGTCGTGTTTATCGCTATGTTGAGAATGATCATGCTCGCATCAAGCGCGATGAGTTTATGTCTTGGGCTAATAAACTTAATCAAGCCTTAGAAAGCAATAAGTTACATCTCTTATGCCAACCTGTGACGGCTATTCAAGAATCTGAAGCTGCACAACGTCAATATGAAGTCATTCTCAGCATCGAAGATGAGAATGGTACTCAGATCCCCCCCTTAGAGTTCTTGCAAACCGCAGAACACTATAGCCGCATGTACCTGGTTGACCGCTGGACGCTAGAGCAAATAATCAAATGGATCAGTAATAATAGACAAGAAGTCGATAACATCGACTGCTTTATGCTGAAGTTATCAGGTTACTCGATGAATGATGATTCACTTTTATCCTTTATCTTTGAGCAAGCCAGGGAGCATGATATTCCGGTGGAGAAGTTGTGCTTTGAATTGAACGAAACTTCAGCGATCCAAAATATTGATGATGCAGCCGACTTTATGCATGAAATGCGCAGCCTTGGCTGTGAATTTACCTTATCAGATTTTGGTACCGGCCAATCGTCATTTGAATACCTCAAGCAATTGCCGGTAAATTACGTCAAGATTGATCACTCCTTCATTGACGAGCTTGTCACTAGCTCCGCAGACTATGCGATGGTGAAATCTATTCATGAGATTGCGCATTTTATGGCGAAAAAAACCATAGCTGAACAGGTAAACGATACCGATACCCTGGATATTTTACGCAGCATTGGTATTGATTTCGCGCTAGGTGGGGAGCTGCAGCAAGCCATTCCTTTAGACCAGCTCGCCAAGCTCAACTGAGTAATGGCAATAGAAATGCTATACACAGATGAGTAAACATGAAAAATACTGTCGTAAAATAGAGTAGTTAAAAAGTAAAGCTAATCAGGGTACAATTCGGCTTCATTTTTTTATCAAAGCAGTGTTATGACCCGTATATTGATAATTATTACTATTTTAGCGCTACAAGCTTGCTCCATAGGTAACCTACCTAAAAACCTATCTCGTTCCATGATGAATCAAGAAGACCCTGAACTGGTTAGAACAGCAGCCCCAGCGTACCTGTTGATGTTAGATGCCTTAGTTGCCACCTATCCCGACGATGAAACCTTCTTAATTCCTGCGGCTAAACTCTACGGAGCTTACGCCGGAGTATTTTCCAATGATCAAGCTCAAACTCAGCGCATGGCAACGCGCGCCAAGATATATGCTCAGCATGCCTTGTGCGAAAATGAAGAAGACCTCTGCCTAGCGCTGGATCAGCAAGTAGATGACATTGTCTTGGAGCTAGAAGATCTTGATGAGGATGAGCTCAACTTGGTTTATACCTTCGCTTCTTCTTGGGCCAGCTGGATTCAAGCCCATAGCAGCAATTGGGATGCTGTCGCGCAATTGCCTAAGGTGAAAACCCTATTTAACTGGGTATTAAGCTACGATGCGGATTATGATAATGGCACTGCTCAAGTCTATATGGGCGTTTTGGAATCTCAACTTCCACCCTCATTAGGTGGCCGCCCAGACCTTGCCAAAATGCATTTCGAAAATGCGATCGCAGCGTCCAATGGTCGCCACTTAATGGCTAAGGTTTTATACGCTCAACAATATGCCCGTTTATTATTTGAACAAGAATTACACGATCGATTATTAACCGAAGTCCTAACAGCAAATCCCATTGCTGAAGGCTTAACCTTAATCAATCAACTCGCCAAACAACAAGCCGAAGTATTATTAGCAGAATCTGCTGAATATTTTGAATAAGACTGATTATATCTTGAGACTAACCCTATGAATCTCTTTAAAACCTTCCTTGTATCCAGCCTGATCGCTTTTGCTAGTAGCCAAACTATGGCTGCTACCTTAAAGATCGCCACCGTTGTCCCTAACGGCAGCAGCTGGATGAATGAAATGAAAGCCGCGGCTAAAGAAGTAAAGAAAAAGACCGATGGCCGAGTCAAAATCAAATACTACCCAGGTGGCGTAATGGGTAGTGATAAAACGGTTTTACGTAAAATGCGCTCTGGCCAGCTACACGGTGGTGCTATTTCGGCCGGTGCTCTGGCGCACATTTATAACGGTGTGCAGCTATATAGCCTGCCTTTCACTTTTAATAACTTGGCAGAAGTTCGCCACGTACGCAAAACCTTTGACCCTATTATCTCTCAAGGCCTAGCCGATAATGGCTTCCAACTACTGGGCCTATCCGAAGGTGGCTTCGCGTATCTAATGTCGAATAAAGCACTCACTCAAGCAGCCGATATTCAAGGGCAAAAGGTTTGGGTCCCTGAGGGGGATTTAATCGGTAATGAAATTTTTACCGTTGCTGGCATCAACCCTATTGCCTCGCCAATTTCTAATGTCTATACCGGTTTACAAACCGGCCTATTAGATACGGTTACCATTAACCCTTCTGGCGCGATTGCTTTGCAATGGCATACTAAGATTCAACACATGGCTGATGAGCCTCTGTTATTAATTATTGGCATGCTAGTTGTTGATCAACAAGCCTTCAAAAAAATCAGTCCTGAAGACCAAGTGATTGTTAAGCAAACCGTCGCTGCAGCCTTTAAACGTTTAGATGCGATTAACGAGCAAGGTGATATTGGCGCTCGTGCTGCACTGCAGAAAAATGGTATTCAATTCGATACACCATCGGGCACAGAGTGGCGTGAAATTGCCAAGCAAGCACTTAGCAACCTAACCAAGGTGAATGCTTACCCAGCTCAGGAATATCAGCAGATGCAGCAGCTATTAAAAGAGTATCGTAATAGTCAGCAGCACACAGCTACGCCATAACAGTACTAAGCCCATACTATTTTTAACTGATAATCGCGAATATTTCATGCCTAAAACCAACATCCAGCGCACTCTGCGCTGGTTACATCACTTTGAAGATCTTTTATTAGCCTCGGTATTATCGCTGATGCTGATATTAGCCATTACCGATATCGCTATGCGCTTAATCACAGGCGGTAGTTTGATTTGGATCCCTCCGGTATTACAAGTGCTGGTTTTATGGTTAGGTTTATTAGGCGCACTGCTCGCAAGTCGTAGCCAAGAACATATCGCTATTGATGTTATCAGTCGCTTTGTTGGCCCACAGGGAAAGCGAGTATGCGGTATTAGCGGCAGCTTATTTGCTAGTCTCGTATGTGCTTTTGTCGCCTTTTATAGTATTCAGTTTATTCAGCAGTCTATCGAGTATGGTGATATTGCGTTTGCCCAAGTTCCCGCCTGGCCCTTGCAGTTAATTATCCCTTTTACCTTCTCTTTAATGGCAATCCGCTTCTTCTTACATGCTTTAGGCTATTTACGTATTAACAACTACCAGCCTAATCCCGCCCTAATAGGAGAGCAGGTATAATGGCTATGATAGTTTCTGCAGTCTTTTTATTATTAGCCCTCATGGGCGCCCCACTCTTTGCCGTTATTGCGGCGAGCGCGTTATGGGGATTTTTCCAGCAAGATATCAACCTTTCAGTGGTCGCCATTGAAATTTATCGCCTAACCGAAATGCCGGTTTTAACCGCGATTCCGTTATTCACCTTTGCCGGTTATTTATTAGGTGAAAGTAAAGCCCCTCAACGCCTAGTTCGCATTACCGACGCCCTATTAGGCTGGATGCCAGGTGGTCTAGCCATTGTCGCCTTGATCGCTTGTGCTCTGTTCACCGCCTTTACTGGCGCATCTGGGGTCACGATCGTAGCCTTAGGCGCCTTGCTTTATCCGGCCTTAAAAAAGGCAGGTTATAAAACCAACTTCAATCTAGGGTTGATTACCACCTCGGGTAGCCTAGGTTTATTATTTGCACCGTCATTACCCTTGATTCTTTATGGGGTGGTTGCTCAGCAGTTAGCGCTAGACATTCCCGTCAGCATTGATGATTTATTTTTGGCCGGTATCCTTCCTGGCACCTTGATGTTAGTCGCTTTATCCATCTACAGTGCGATTCAACCTAGAGACCAAGCTGCCATAGCCGATAAACCTAAGTTTGATGCCCAAGAGGCTTGGGCAGCCATTAAAGATACCGCTTGGGAAGCGCCTTTACCGTTTATTGTCTTAGGTGGGATTTATGGTGGTTTTATCGCGGTTTCAGAAGCCGCCGCCATTACCGCGTTTTATGTACTACTGGTTACTGTGGTTATTCGTGGTGAAATTACATTACGTAAGCTGCCGATCGTCATGCGTGATTCCATGAAGCTAGTGGGTGCCATCATGGTCATCTTAGCGGTATCTTTGGCCTCAACTAACTATATGATCGATGCTGAAATACCGACATCAATTTTTGATTTTATTAGCGAACACATCGATAGCCAGCTGACCTTTTTATTGCTGCTTTTCTTGTTCTTGCTAGTGCTTGGCATGATGTTAGATATCTTCTCAGCCATTGTTATCATGGTGCCAATCATCTTGCCAATTGCTATCGAATTTGGCATTCACCCAGTGCATTTAGGCATTTTATTCTTGGCCAATATGCAGCTAGGGTATTTTACCCCGCCAGTCGGGATGAATCTGTTTATTGCCAGCTTCCGCTTTCAGCGCCCAGTAACAGAATTATACCGTGCAACAATTCCGTTCTTCTTTATCTTGCTAGCCACGGTATTATTAATTACTTATGTCCCTTGGTTGAGCCTAGTCTTTATTAACTAGCTCACCCTTGGTATCTCTACGCCTTATTAAAATCTTTGGATGATACGGCCCATTTCTATGCCTAAGCGACCAACCTGCCAACAGTGTGAACGCCCGCTGAAAACCTGCTTATGTGATGTTATGGTCCAGCTTAACTGCGAGTATCATCTCGTTATTTTACAAGATCCAAAAGAAGCCAAGCATGCGTTATCTTCAGCACCACTTTTAGCCAAGTCCATCAAGCAATCAACACTGGTTGTCGGTGAAGTATTTGATCCGTTAGTGCTATTAGGGGAAGGGTGGCAAAATAATAGCCTATTAATTTTCCCTAACGATAATAGCCTGTCTCAGCAACAAGTTCATGAGCATCAAATTAAATACCTGATTCTATTAGACGGAACCTGGCGTAAGGTCGCGCGTATGATGCACCTGAACCCTTGGCTTTCGACACTGCCCTGTTTTGCCATCGACAGTGCAAATGCCAGCCAATACCTGATTCGTAAGTCGCCACGGGTAGACGGTTTATCAACCATCGAAGCCGCCGTCATGGTACTTAATAACTTGCAGCCGGAAAAAGAATTCAGCCCGATTTTAGCCGCCTTTCATAAAATGATCGATTTTCAAATCCAAGCGATGGGTTCAGCTACCTTCGAAAGAAATTACCCCAAAGATTAGCCATAGGCCTCTATTAGCGCTCTTGATAGGCGATCACAATTGGCTAACTTGATTGAAGATGCTAGTCTGCGCGGATGAAGGAATCTGCCCACGAAATACACAGAAGTTATGATGAGTTTGGCCCTATCCAAGTATTGGATGATGGCCATAAACGCTATCTGGCTTTTGGTAGCGATGACGAACAAAGCTGTCAGCTTATTCGTCAGCCACACCTATTACAGCATGAATATACCCGCGCTATATTATTAGCCTTATTAATGGTCGATCCTAAGCACATTAGCGTGATCGGTATTGGTGGGGGTTGTTTATTAACTACGCTGCATCATGTATTACCCGACTGTCTGCTACAAGGGGTTGAACTGAGGCGTGAAGTCGCTCGCCTAGCGCATAAGTATTTCCAATTACCCAAGCATGCGGGGATTAAATTGCACATAGGAGACGGCTTTCATTATTTACAAGCCAGTGATCAAATGAGCGATATTATTATCGCCGATATGTATCTTGCCGATGGCATAGATCAGCAGCAGCTCTCCAGCCAGTTTATCGCCACTTGCCATAATCGCCTTAACCAGGGTGGTTGGCTAGTGCTTAATTATTGGCTCGACCATAAGCTGGAGGACCATCTAGCCAATACCCTGCATGATCATTTTGATCAAATTTACATGTGTGATAGTGGCGGCGGAAACTGGGTCATTTTTGCTGGCAAGGTAAATATTCACCAGCCACTGATCAATACAGACAAGCTCAATGCGATTTCAACGGCGGCTGGGTTTTCATTAAATCATTATCTCAAGCGCTTAATCGTATTGGCTTAACGTGAATGCGCGACTAGATAGCTCGCGCACACCAAACAATTTTGCCGGCGATGGGATTTGCTTCTCGGGCCGAGGTAGCAATTGTCCAGTTTTCATATTCTGGGTTATCACTGACTACCGATAAAATACCTTGTTTATCAAGTAAACGTTTTGCCATTAAGCCATCTTCACTTTGCAATAAATACAGACCTGGCTGGCTCACTGTTTTTTGCGACATATCCACCAGCACGCGATCACCCTCTTGCAGTGTAGGCAACATACTATCGCCACTGATGGTAACAAATACTAGCTGCTCACTAGAAACGTTTAACTGACGCGATAAAAAAGATTTATTAAAGGCAAAATAATCTTCAACATCTTCCGCCACAACTTCAGCTCCCATACCCGCAGAGGCTTGCACATCAAACATAGGTGCAAAAACCAGTTCACTATTAGTGGGGGTGCCAGCGACTTGGTTACTCTGGTTATGTTCACCGGTTAATAACCAGGTCAAATCGACCTTGTACTCTTCATATAGCTCTTGTAAATACGCCATAGAAGGGCGACTCATGCCGCGACAAATTTTATAAATATGCGACGCCGATTTACCGGTAATTTCAGCAAAGTGCTTTTTATTACCTTGGGCTAACTGATCAACAACCAGTTGGAAACGGGACGCGAAAGCGCTAGACATAACATTCTCAAAATTAAAATTTAACAAGTAAAATACATAACTATCGTATTTCGACAAAAAGCCTGAACAAAACCGTTAACGGCGTTTATTACGGCTACCAGAGCGATTATTAGCGCCTTTATTAGCACTGGATTTATTGCCGGTTTTTATACCGTAAGCACGATCTTTTTGGCGCCCTCTCTGCGCACTACGAGAATTTTTTTTATTCTTCGCAATCGGCTTGGTTAAATCTGGCTCGTAACCTGGGTACCAAGATTGCGGTACTCTATCATCCAATACGGCTTCAATTTCTTCTAATAGGTACTCTTCACCCATGCACATTAAGGAAACCGCTAAACCTTCTAAGCCAGCACGACCGGTACGACCAATACGATGAATATAATCTTCCGCAATATAGGGTAATTCATAATTAATCACATACTGTAACTGCTGAATATCTAAGCCACGGGCAGCGACATCGGTTGCGACTAAAGCACGTACCTTACCTTCCTTAAACTCTTCTAAAGCACGCTCCCGAGCACCTTGGGATTTATCCCCATGAATCGATTGGGTTTTAATACCGTCTTTGCACATTTCTTTAGCCAGAGCATCAGCCCCTTGCTTAGTACGGACAAAGATTAAAACCTGCTGCCAGTTTTTGGAACCTATCATAAAAGAGGTCAGTTCACGTTTTTTATCTTCATCCACCACATAAACCATCTGCTCGACTTTGGCCGCAGTCGTATTACGCGCATCGACTTCAATCAGCTCTGGGTCTTTAAGGATATTTTTGCTTAAGGTAAAAATTTCTTCATTAAACGTTGCGGAGAATAACATGGTCTGGCGATCACTCGGCACGCGTTTCAAAATGCGCTGAATATCGATAATAAAACCCATATCCAACATGCGATCAGCTTCATCAAATACTAGAAATTGCAGTTGCGACAAACTCACCGCCTGCTTTTGCATTAAGTCCAATAAGCGCCCAGGGGTTGCAACCAGGATATCGACACCTTCAGACAAGGCATCCACCTGTGGGTTAATACTCACCCCACCATAAGCAATACTAGTGCGTAAGCCGGTTTCATCCGCATATTTAACGAAGCTCTTATAGACTTGTTGCGCCAGCTCTCGAGTGGGAGTCAGTACCAAAGCACGTAACGGCTGAACTTCGTCAGACGCTAAGGGATGCTGTTCACGCAGGGTTAATAAGCGCTGTAGAATAGGCAAGGCAAAAGCAGCGGTTTTACCGGTACCGGTTTGCGCTCCTGCCATAATATCTTTACCGGCTAATAGTGCAGGAATCGCCGCTATCTGAATCGGTGTAGGGCTATCATAACCGGCTGTGCTCAATGCTGATAATAAGCGTGCATCTAGGTTTAACGAAGAGAAAGACATAATAGATTACCTTAGCGGCGAACAGCGCTACCAACAAAACCAGCGCCTAAAAGCGCTGGTAAACCATGTGAAGATGATTACTTCTTATAGAAGTCTGAACGTCCTTCGGGCTGACGACGAAAACGCTTATAGTTCCATTGGTACTGTTCAGGGCAATCATTAATACATTCTTCGATACTGCTATTTAAAGCTGTTGCGGCGACAACTTCGTCGCTATTTCGAATATCTTTATGGGCCGGCTTGAGCACTACGCCATAGTTACCATCGTCTAAACGCTTAGCATAACAACACAATAAATAGGCTGGAGTATTATTAGCCAGCTCGCCGATCAATTTTCCGGTTAATGCTGTTTGGCCAAAGAAAGGGGCAAATACGCCACTTTTTAAACCTGGCTCTTGATCCGGTAGAACCGCAATAACACCTTTATCCGCCAACAACTGATACAAGGACTCGACACCACTGCGATCTGCCGGCACTAAGCCTACATCGACGCGCTTACGAGTACTGAAGATAAACTTATCTAAAGCTGCTATCTTGGCCGGCTTATACATAACCGTCATAAATAAGTATTGGCGGAAAAAATGATTTAATACCTCCCAATTACCTAAATGTGGGGCAATAAGGATGATGCCATTTTTCTCTTCCAGCGCTTTTTCAAGGTGTTCTAAGCCCTCAACCTGGGTGATTAGCTTTTGTACTTTTGGAATAGGCCACATCCACGACATACCCATTTCAGCATAGGTCTTACCCAGCGCAATTAAACTTTGTCTAGCCAAAGTTTCAATCTGCTCTTCACTATAATCAGGATAACAAAGTCGCAAGTTAATTTTAGTGACCCTTGCAGTATCGGTAAACCAAAGTAACTTACCAATAGCCGCGCCGAATGCGTGCGCGGCAGGTAAAGGTAAAAATGACACTAAGCGAATAAGGCCTATGCCTAGATAAACAACTAGATTTTTCACGGATATTCCTAAGCTTTATTTTTATAACGAGGTAAAGGGCTAATTAATGGCGCTAGAATAGCATTTCAGAGGCCAAAGCTCGATAGCTAGAAACGCTCATGATGAGGGTATTTAGAGAATTAGGCGGATAACTGTATCGGCAAGGTGATGGTAAACATAGTACCTACACCTAACTCACTAGAGCAGCTGACTTCTCCTTGTAACGTTTCTGTGACTAGCTGTTGAATAATACTGGTCCCTAAACCACTACCACCCGTTCCCTCTCGAGTTGTGTAATACGCTTCAAATATATTCTTTAAGCTTTCCGTTGTCATGCCTTTGCCATCATCACTGCAATTAAGGTGAACATTAGATCCATCTTTTACCGTACGAATGACAATATTGCCGGCTTCTCCTTTATCGTAACCATGAATAATGGCATTCATAATGATATTTGTAATGACTTGAGAAAGCGCCCCAGGATAGCTATCAATAATAAGATCATCCCCAATTATGTCTACCCGCAGCGCCGTTTTACGCAGTTCTGGTGTCAGGCTATGAACAATACGAGATAAATAATCATGTAGGGCAAATGATCTGAGTTTCTCACTCGAAACATCAACCGCCACCATCTTAAAATTATTGACCATTTCCGTAGAGCGATTCATGCTAGTCATAATAATGTCTAAGGATTCATCAAGGGTATCAATAAAACTTTCAACATCATCAGAGGTTAAGGATTTATTATTAAATGATTTTCTAATCTGCTTATTCTTGTCTCGAAGATAGGAAGTAGCGGTAACACATAAACCCATAGGCGTATTTAACTCATGGGCAATACCGGCAACCGCACGCCCTAGGGATGCCATTTTTTCACTGGCAAATAACTGTGATTGAATCTCTGCGCTCTGCTCTAAGGTTTCTCTAACAAGTTCATTTTTTTCTACTAAAGCGACCTGCAAGCGCTTTAACCCTAAATGAGCATTAACCCGGGCAAGCACTTCATTTGCATTATAAGGTTTAGTTATATAGTCGACGGCTCCTGCTTCGAAACCCGCTAAAATATCTGCACTATTGTCCAACCCGCTAATAAAGATGATAGGAATCTCTGCGGTCGATGGATCTATTTTTAATTGCCGACATAATTGAAAGCCATCGACCTCAGGCATTTGGACATCTAATAGAATAAGGTCGGGGATCTTAGCAGAAATTAATTGCAGAGCCTCAGCAGCAGATTGAGCTTGTCGTGCACGAAACTCATTCTGCAACAAGATATCGACCAGTAGCATCAGATCAGCCTTTACATCATCGACTACTAGAATATCAACCTGATTATTGTCTTCAATCATCATAATACTGGCTATACCAAGGGTATAGAGTCCCTGTTTTGAATACTAATGAGGTAAGTATATAAAAATTAACCTATGTATCCTATGATTTACAAGTTTAAATTAGTAGCCTAGGACGTTGAGTTGCTAAAGCTATCAATCCTCAATCATCTCATTGGCTAACGCTAGCCAGTCTTCAATCAGAGCGATAGCACACGCCTTATGGCCTGCATCCTCTATAGTATTTAGCTGGCTGCGCTTAACTAGCCCTTCAACCACAGCCCTCACCTGCGCAGCCTCTAAGTCGACCAAGAAACAATCGGTAATCGCATCATCCACATCCCCTTCAAGCTTAGGTAAAGGGGATAGCGAAGTAATATTGCGCACCACTAGAGCAAGGGATGGCTGTCTCTTTCTGAGCAGCTCATACGTCAACTTAAGGCTGCCACGACTGAATATATAAGGATCACTATGATTCATACAATACACTTAATCCCTCTAGCCAGATTCATCAATGTTGTATTCAGTGTCGATAATCATCAAATAATTATAGTTAATAGGCCGCCGCCATTTCATCGACCAATACCGCCAAATAAATTTGGCTAGTACTACCTGCATAAGGCTTCACTAGATAATGGTGAGCGCCCTGCTGAGAGATTTCTAACCAATACCACCCTTTCTGCTTAATTGTTAACTGGTGCTCAAACGTTTCACCGTATTGATGCAAGGGGCCAGTAATAGAGACCGCTGTGGAAAAATACGTTAATACTAAGGTATTGCCATTATTACCATTAATAAAGCCCGCATCCCCTAGGCTGGAGCGATAGCCATCACTATAAAAAGTGCCTAAGCGTAAAATCCGTGCCTCTTTGGGTTCAATCAACAAGTCGAACCCTTGTATCTCACTCGCAAGAGCATCTACATCTTGCGGAATATCAAAAGTAAATACTCCTTGCTCTGCCGGTGATATTTGTAATATCAGTGGTGATGGCGCAGCAAAAATAGACCCCGAAATCAAAGGAAAAATAATGATTAAGCCCTCATCAAATAAACCATCATCTACGGGCTGTAAACCATAAGTAAAACGTTGATAAGGAATTTGATATTGAGTAATAGCCCTAGGCTCTAGGGTTAATTGAGTATGGCTGCAAGCAGCCAACAAGATCGCCCCAGCTGTCATCATAAAAGCCATAATAGTTTTTAAATAAACATTAACCTGGGCTCTATTCATAACCGTATTTAACCGTATTGATAATCTAAAAGACTTTATTTGAGCTTAGGCACTCCGAGGGCGTGCTTGCTCAACTTTCTCGATATAAAAGAAATATCTATTAACAAGCATTCTCTCAGACTAAAAAGAAATATAAACAATAAATAACAATTAAAAACACAGTTATTAGCGGTTAAATTCGAGCTATGTCTATAGTCAATATAAAGGACTTAATTCCTACAATTATGATTTCACGACTTAAGATACTTATTGCAATATGAATAAAATTATAATAATTCCGCTGTTATTTTTAATCCAGCCTTCTTATGCTCAGCCTTTAGTCTTATTAAATTGGGCCGATTATATAGATCCTACGGTACTCGCAGAATTTCAACGACAAACAGGCATTGAAGTGAAAGAAGTCTATTTTGATTCTGATGATGGCCGCAATGATCTCATGACCCGCTCTAAAGGCAAGGGCTATGACTTAATCATGCTGAATGGCTTAGCCATTGATTTATATCGAAAGCAAAATTGGTTAGCCCAGATTCCATCACCCCAGCCTAATAATCTAATTCATATTGATAAAAAATGGTCGCAAGCGTTTGCCTCTAGTGAAAAATATGCGGTGCCTTATTTCTGGGGAACGACTGGCATTGCTTATCGCAAAGACTTAATTAATCAGCCCATTAATAGTTGGCAACAAATTTTTTCTCCTATTGACGAACTAAAAGGCAAAATCACCATGATGGATTCTGCCCGAGAAGTCATGGCCGCCTCGCTGAAATCATTAGGTTATTCTATTAATAGCCGCAATAACCACGAGTTCACTTCTGCATTAACCCGCTTACAAGAACAGTCTCAGTATGTGAAGACCTATATAGGTGTGGATCTCGATGAAAGCTCAGCTTTATTATCAGGAGAAACCCTAGTCGCTATGATGTACAGTGGTGATGCCTTAATGCTGCAAGATTTAAGCGCTAATATTGAATATGTTGTACCGCAAGAAGGCAGCAATCTTTGGGTAGACTTTCTCTCCGTCTCTGCATTTTCACCACAAAAAGAAAATGCTTGGAAATTTATCAACTTTATCAATCAACCAAGAGTTTCAGCCCAACTAGCAAACTATGTATATTGCGCTCCTGCTAATAAAGCAGCAAAAAAATTATTGAGCCAAGAGTTTTTAGCTAACTCAACCATTTTTCCGAATAAAGACAAGCTAAATAAATCTGAATTATTTAAGCCCATACCCGCTCGCCAGTTAAAAAAACTGACTAAAACCTTTAAGCAGCTGGAAAAATAGCTGTGCATTTACAGCGCCAGTTTAATCTGGTTGTGATTCCATTAGTTATTATTCCACTTTTAATATTAGGCTGGCTAGCCTATGGCTATTTACTTGAAAGTGAAGAAAATAAATTAATTAACAAAATGACCGCAGATACGACTAGCCTACGGCAAAATATCAATCTTAAATTCTCACAAGCTCAATCCAATATCGAACTCTTAGCCAGTGATGGCATAATTACTCGCTATGCCATCATTGAAGATGAATATACCCGCTATAGCCTTTATCAAAAGGGTCTATTAGCGCGCTTTAAAAACTACCAAGAATCTTTCCCTCTGTATGAAGAGATACGCTATATACTGACCGATGGCTATGAAGACAGCCACTGGGCTCGTAGTGGTTATAACAATACTACGGATGAAGAAAAAGACAGCCTTTGGTTTCCGCTATTAGCAAATTTAGGGACAGCAACCCTACATACCATTCTGCCAAACCCAGATACCGACCAACAATCACTCTACTCCTTTCATCCTATTATTTTAAGGAATATTAATATTGAAGACAGTAGCGCCCCAAAAAAATTGAGAGGTTATTTATCGACTAGCATGAACATTAATTGGTTAAAAAAACAATTAGAAGAACTGCTATTTTATAAAGATTGCTTTGTTGCACTCAAGGATGCCACAGGAAATATCATCTTCTCTTATGGCGATAAAAAATTAAATCAGTATACTCAAGAAAAGCATACAAGCACCAAAAAGATACGGCTGGTCGATTCTCCAACAGGTCATTTTTACCATTTACAAGAAGCAACCTCTTTTGGCTATGTCATTACCTATCTTGTTCCTCAAACTCATGCGCACGCCAAGGCCCATGAGCTTGCCAATAACATCTTGATTATCACAGCGCTATCGATTGCGATTACAGTTTTCACTCTTATAGCTTTATTACGCTTCTCGGTCATTAGCCCATTGCATAAGTTAGCGATGGCTAGCAACAACATCAGTAATGGTAAGTTAAATTCTCAAATCGATTTACATACCTGTGATGAGCTTGCCGATATCTCTAGCGGTTTTAATAGCATGGTAAAGTCATTAACCGAAAATGATGAAAAAATACGTTACATCGCTTACCACGATAGCTTAACCCGCTTACCCAATCGTAGAATGTTCCACTATTTATTAGCCAATACTATTGCTGCAACCGATCGCCATAAAGACAAGATGGCATTATTTTTTCTGGATATTGATAATTTCAAGACCATTAACGACAGTCTTGGCCACAGTATAGGAGATGAGCTATTAATCCAGTTTGCCCATAGAGTCGGCCAATGCGTACGAGAAGAGGACAGTATTCTAACTGCTGAAATGAATATTAAAAATCCAAACAGTGATGACGATTTGATTGCTCGTTTAGGTGGAGATGAATTTACCGTAGTATTACCCCACATTCATCAAGCTGAAGATGCTGCGCTGGTTGCCCAACGAATTATTAATGCCATGGCACAAGAGTTTGTCATTGGCCAATACCAGCTACGAATTACAACCAGCATAGGTATTACTATCTACCCTTCTCATAGCGATAGCATAGGTGAGTTAATTAAGCATGCCGACATTGCTATGTACCACGCTAAAGACCAAGGAAAAAATAACTTTCAATTTTATGCCGAAGATTTAAATGAGGCGATTGCCGATCGTATTGAGCATGAGAATGATATGCGCAAAGCCATTGCAGAACAGCAGTTTGAACTATATTTCCAACCTCAAGTGAGTTTACCAGGTCGTAATATTTATGGCTTAGAAGCCTTAGTACGCTGGCGGCATCCTGAAAAAGGCATGATATCGCCAGCGAAATTCATTCCACTAGCAGAAGAAACTGGGATGATTATAGAACTAGGCCAGTGGGTGATGCGGGAAAGCTGTCGTATTGCTAAAGAGTGGTTGGATTTTGGAATACTAGACTGCAGAATTTCAGTGAATGTCTCTAGTATACAGTTCGAGCGCCAGGACGTTGCTCAGCTCATTGCCGATAGCCTTAATGAATTTCAATTACCCCCAGACTACCTCACTATAGAGCTCACCGAATCGGCGATTATGAATCACCAAAATGAAAACTTACTCACGCTGGATAAAATAAAAAAATTAGGAGTAAAAGTATCGTTAGATGATTTTGGTACAGGTTATTCATCTCTTAGTTACTTAAGAAGTTTTCCTGTTGATACCTTAAAAATTGATCGTCAATTTATTATTGAAGCCAAATCAGAACCTGACGTGCGCGCCATTATTTCTGCGATTATTCAAATGGCCCACGCTCTAAGTCTTGATGTCGTAGCTGAAGGGGTAGAAGATGAAGAACAAGTACAGTATTTAGAATCCATTGGCTGCAATGTAATTCAGGGGTTTTACTTCAGTAAACCCCTGCCACAAGAGCAAGCTTTAGCATTTATAAAAACTAATACCTTACCAAGGTTTGACCAGAATAAACACTTACAGCATCAGTTTAATAGCTGATGCAATACGTATAAAAGCTCCTCCGTTTGCTTCCAGCTGATACAGGGGTCGGTAATCGACACCCCATATTCTAAGCCTTGATTATTGCACAACCTTTTTCAACCCAGGGATATATTTAATCAAGGTATCAGGATCTCTCGTTTCTTCATTCGGCAAATAAATACGATAGTTAATTCTGAACAACCCCTGCGCTGGAGATGGTAGCCAGTTAGACTCAAACCCCTGCGGAGCTTGATGCTGTATATACAGAGTTAATGAACCATCGCTATTATATTGCAAACCTTGAGTACGATCGCCAATGGCGAAACGATCAATTTCATTTTCAACCAATTGAAAATTGGTACCATACATAGTCAGTGACCAGAAACCTTGCTTTTGTAAGTTAGGAACTTCGTCAGCTTCAAAGTGCATGACATATTTCTGACTGCCATCTAACAAGGCACCCGAGCCATCTTCGTAAGTCGAGAAGTAAATACCCTCTTCACGATCGTGTACCAATAGTCCCTCTAACGCACCTTCTGCACGATTGATGAAATGGAAACCATAGGTGCCTTCGTGCAAGTTATTCCAGCGTGTCGCATATGCAGTACCACGATACTTAACTTTCCAAGTCATGATGTCTTTAACATCTTCTAAGGCGCGCACAAGGCCTTTACGAGTTGGCTCATCTATACCATTCAAGTTGAAGGGTTTACCAAGCTCAATCCCAATTGTCTGAAACATGCCAACCGAACCGCGTATTTCTTTACGGGGTGGATTTTCGATTAATAAATCCGCCATTTGCTCGAAGAAAGCGAGTTCCCCTTCATACTGCTTACGCTCAGATTTATAAGGTTTCACCTTACCAAAGCCCCCTTCTTTCCCCCAGTAGCTTAAGCCTGTGGTGAAAACTTTTTTCTGAATCTCTAGTACCGCAGCAATATCACCAAGCTTCTCTTTTACAGCACTGTAACGTAAGGCAACCACACCAGAATTAGTTGGCATACGGCGTAAAATCACATCCTCAGGAGCTTCACCTTTCCAGTTAGGCCCTACGAACATATAATTGCCACCTTCCCCGCCCGTTGCACGAGAACCTATATAGGGTAGGTTTTCTAAATATGCATCAGCAATCTGAGCACTCCAATAGCGATCCATTACATCTGGTAGAGTAACAATGATAGGCTCATCCTTCAGCTCCAATAAAATACCACTGTAGATAGTATCGTTATTCGGCGTATAGGGTAGGCTATCTTCAGAAGTCGCCAACTTTTTCATATGGCCAATCTGGTTTATTGGTGCACACGGACAAATTTCACGTTTCATGACGAAGTTCAGTTTGCGTTCGTTTAAGCGTAAACGGCGCTCTCGCTCCAACACTTTTAATGGCAATCCATATACATACGCCTGCACTCCTAAAGAGTATGCCCAGTTTTCTTTCGCTCGGCTATCACGAGCTTTAATTTCACTCGCCGTCATACCAGCATCTGGGTTTTTCTTTTGTAAGTTTGGCCCTTTAATGACAAAGTAAGCACCAGCAGAAAGTGCAGTTACTAAAGCAAATATAAAAAATTTAAGCTTCATATCGAGTTCCATAATTTTAGTAATAAATTAAATTTAAAAAGAATTAATGCTTGCCGCCTTTACGACGTAAAGCAGAAGGTTTGAAATCAGATTTTTTGGCCATACCACCAAATCTAAAAGGCACTTTAACTTCATTACTTAAACCGCTAATTAAATAGCGACTAGAATTTAAATCATAAATAGCTTCAGCGGTATACCAAGGAACATCTGCATTATGGAAATTCATATGAAATGACTCGGCAATACGCCAAAGCTCACCACGCTCATCAAAATGATCAGCAACCGCAATTTGCCATGTATCTTCATCAATATAGAAAGTGCGCTTTTTATAAACATGACGTAATCCATTTTTTAACTTACCTTCAACTTGCCATACTCGATGTAATTCATAACGCGTTAAATCAGAATTAACATGGCCCGGTTGTATGATGTCATCGTAGCTAAGTTCTTTTGAATGCAATTTATAATTATTGTAAGGAATATACAGCTCTTTCTTGCCAATAAGCGTCCAATCATAGCGGTCTAGAGAACCGTTATACATATCCAAGTTATCAGAAGTTGCCTGGCCATCTGAATTATTCTGCGGAGTATCGTAAGCTACTTGAGGTGCCCGACGAACTCGACGCTGGCCAGCGTTATAAATCCACGCTTTACGTGGCTCTTTAAGCTGATCAAGTGTTTCATTAACCAGTGTCATAGTACCGGCTGATCGGGCTGGTTCTAAATTCTCACCGATAAAATAAAACAAAATATTGTCGTCTTTATCCATGCCCTTCACATTGTTAGCAAAAGCCATATTCTGCCATATTTTATATGGGGTATATTTTCCGTTAACCTGTGGAGCCATGCGGTGAATAATCCGATCAATCTGGCCACCACGATAACGAGTAAAATGGTTCCATAAGATCTCCTCAGCGGATTGTGGCACAGGAAAAGGGACGCCTTGCTGATAACCTCTATCCCCACCTTGTAATCCACTTGCGGCTGCATTCAATTCTATGTGTATTGCATTCGACTTTGTCGCATCATAAATAGCCTGCGGATAAGCAGCCGATCGATGCGTCGGATAGACATTAATTTTGTACGTTTCTGGGTACTTATGTATTAAAGCAACCTGACCCGAAGACAGCTTATCCTTATAGTTAGCAACATTGTTTTTATCAATGGTAAATAAAATCTGATCCCCTGCATAAGGATCAGACAATGCCTTTTCTTCTTTACTGTAACCACCAGTCCAAGCAGGGATAGTTCCAGCCTTATTACCTTCATGTTCCGCGCCAACAAAAGTAAGATTTTGACCTAACTGTTCAGCGTGTTCTTCATCCACTTTAGCCAAGGTTAAAGTTGGCGCTAATAACGCAGGAGCTAAGAAAAAAACAGCAGACGTCATAGTTATTGCTTTTTTAATCATCATTTTCACCCTCATATTTAGTTCTTCAGTATTCATTGAAATCAAATGATTAAAATTTCATACCAGCACTTAATGCCACAAAGTCTCTATCCGTTTTCGTATTGTATTTTCCATCAAAGAAATCGGTATAACTGATATCGAGGTTATAAGTACCTTGATATGTGAAGCTATTTGATAAAGTTATCGCTTTACTACCTTCGATAAACTGAGCTCCCGGTGCAGATGAGTAACCTTGCACATCATGCTTAAACGCAAACCCAGGGGAGACATTTACGCCAGAGAAAGCATTGGCATAATTCAAGTGTGATTTGATTCGATAACCCCAAGAAAAATCAGTGACATAACCATCCAATGAACAATAACTATCTTTCACTTGATCATTCTGACAAGCAATCGCCACACCTTTAATACCCGAACCATAAGTTGCCGAACGGCCATATTTTATTGTTTCAGGATCTTCTAAATCTGCAATATGCTGCATACCTAATTCAGCTACCACGACCAGACGCTCGGCCGATAAAAAATCAGGTATCGTTTGAATCATTGTGGTTTGCAGCTGAGTTACAGGTTTGGTGCGATAGCCCTCTACCTTTTGGCCATATAAAGCATTAGATCTGGCAACGATCGGACCTGCCCCAGGTTGAGGAATGGTGATATCAAATAACGCCTCCACGATAGGAGATTCAGTATCTAGAAAACCCGTAGCGTATAAAAAGTCCTGTCCATTTATTTGTAAAGGCATGTCAGGACGATGACTTATCTCACCCGATAGTGAAGAGCCAAATGGGCCTGAGGTATTAAAACTCAATCCATACAGTTCAATATTTTCCGGATAATCAACAATGTATTTTGGCCCTTGAACAAATGGAACAGACGAATCGCCATAAGCAGGATTATTAGTAATACCATTTAAGAAAAAGCCACTGCCTGGGCGATCATCATAATCAGCCGTAATGGCGCTCATATAAGGCATACGACTATGGTAATTAATATAATAGAAGCCAAACTCTGTAGAATTTAATGCTTCTGCGAAGTATTTGAAGGAAATCCCCCACTGATCACCTTCTGGTTTATCCTCGCTCGCTTTTTCAATAATCATGTTAGCACTTGATGGTAACTGAGGATTTACCAATGACATATCTTCTTGCTCAGCTTCCGTTAAACCCGACACAGCATATAGAGGGCCGCATCCAGGTTGAATAGCATCACTACTCGCAAAGAAGGTTCCACAGCCAGGTAATACTGTTTTTTGGTACTCCAATTGATAAAATACTTCCGTGCTTAAATTTTCACTAAGCCCCATAGAGAGGCTTAACATATTCACCGGAATTAACGCTTCTTTAATTTCAACTCCAGGGCGGGTAAATGCATTAGCATCCATAGGATTAATGATATTAATGCCACCTTGAATAAAGGTACTCTCACCCCAATTCATTACTTGCCGCCCTAAGCGAACATCAAGGGGAGACTCAAACACATCAAATTCAGCCCATAGGTATGCATCCATAAGTGCAATACCTGAAAATTTAGCTAGGTTATCAAAACCACTATCATTTAAGGGTTTAAAACGCCCTTCTTTATTCTCTAACTCATGGTCATACCAATATTTGGCACGCAGAAAAGCACCAAAATTTTGATAGCTTAATGACAGGTCGGTAGAGCCTTTTATCACATTTGAAATGACATCCCCAGCTTGGAAATTTTGCTTACCATCATTGGCATTAATACCGCCTGCTCGGCCATCATAGGCGGTGGGTAATAAATCTTTATCAGGATCTTGAGTACTGATGCCGAGCCCTGCTGATAAGCTAGTATTAATACGCCCCTGAACTTCACCATCGGCAAAGTCAAAGCTTAATGCCTGCGCTTGATTCATAGCGGTCACCATAAAAGCCAGCGCTAGTAGTTTAAATTTCATCGCTTAGAGTCCACCTATATGTTTATTATTATTCGTCGATTTCTAGTACACTAAAGACAGAGTTAACAAGTTACTGAATTATGAAATACCACGATAGGCAGTTACGGACGACTTTTTAACCGAACAAGACATAATGGGGTAATCGATGCCAACTGATCATACAGATGAAAGTCATACAACCCTTGCCTCTTGGGCTTTGGCGATAGAAAGAGCACTTTTATCCCTTGGTTATGACCCTGAACCACTATTCGTTCAGGCGGGTATCGATCGCTCTCTAATCAACAATTCAGAAGCAAGAATTGCGACCACCTCAATGTGGGCATTATGGCGCAGCGCCATCGATAAAACTCAGGATGACGCTTTTGGCATAACCGTCGCGGAACATGTCTTTCCTACTCATTTAAATGCCTTATTATTTGCCATCCAATCCAGTGAAAGCTTACGTGAGATTATCGAGCGTTTAATCCGTTATTCTAGCGTCGTCTCTACCGTGATAAATCTTGTTTTGATTGAAGATAAAAGCACTCAACAAGCAAAGTTACGCTTTATCTCTCTTGCTCAAGATAATAATCGTCCACTAGCGCCTTTTGATGCTTTTTTAGCCATTGCTGTACAAAATATACGTGACATAATGGCCTTGGGAGATGACGCTATTAGTGAAATTAATTTGTCTCGACCACAGCCAAAAAATGTTGAACGCTTTTATTCATTCTTTCGAAACGCGATCACCTTTAATAGCGAATATAACGAACTGGTTTTCCCTTTGACTTTATTAGATATGAAACTGGCGGCCTCTAATGCCAACATCGCAAGAATACACGACCAATTATTAGATGATCAGTTAAAAAAGTTGCAGCAAAAAAATTACACTCTGAAAGTAAAAGAAGTAATTTTAGATTGCCTACCGGGTAGTGGCATAAACCAAGAAATCATCGCTAAACGCTTAAACATGAGCGTACGAAATTTACATAGAAAACTAAGTGAAGAAGAGAGCTCGTTTAAAATAATATTAGATGCAGTCCGCCAAGATTTAGCGATTCATTATTTAAAAAGCTCAGGTATGAGCATTACTGATGTGACATACAGTTTAGGCTTTGTCGATCAAAGTAGTTTTAGCCGAGCCTTTAAACGCTGGACAGGGTTATCACCAAGCCAGTTTCGCAAACAGGACTGATCTTGCGCAGCCAATTTTAAGTCCCAAAACTCCTCGTGTTTAATATTCTCTTCGATTACGGCCTGCGGCCCACGCTTTAAGTCTTGATGTCGTAGCTGAAGGGGTAGAAGATGAAGAACAAGTACAGTATTTAGAATCCATTGGCTGCAATGTAATTCAGGGGTTTTACTTCAGTAAACCCCTGCCACAAGAGCAAGCTTTAGCATTTATAAAAACTAATACCTTACCAAGGTTTGACCAGAATAAACACTTACAGCATCAGTTTAATAGCTGATGCAATACGTATAAAAGCTCCTCCGTTTGCTTCCAGCTGATACAGGGGTCGGTAATCGACAAGCCATATTCTAAGCCTTGATTATTCGGCCCGTTCATTCCTTGATTACCCGCTTCAATGAAACTTTCTAACATAATGCCGGAAATACCCTTATTGCCTGCCTTACGCTGCTCAACAACCTGAGTCGCAATTGCCAGCTGACGCTCATGCTGCTTTTCTGCATTGGCATGACTGCAATCCACAATGACCTTAGCGTGAATATCATTCTTGGTCTTGGCTTGAATTAATTGCTTTAACGTTTCTTCAATACTTTTCGCATCATAGTTAGTTAGGTTGCGCCCCCCGCGTAACACCACATGCGTATCAGAATTTCCAGGCGTATTTAACATAGCAATATTGCCATCGACATCCATGCCCAAACAGTGATGGCTACGACTGGCCGAAACCATTGCATTCACCGCAGTATCAACTGAACCATCGGTCCCGTTTTTAATGCCTACTGGCATAGAAAGATGGCTAATCATTTCGCGATGAATTTGCGATTCCGCCGTGCGCGCGCCAATCGCCGTCCAGCTAATTAGATCTTCCAAGTACATCATGGTCATAGGGTTTAAGGCTTCCGTCGCTAATGGCAAGCCCATTTCCACCAGCTGCAATAATAAGCTACGTGAAACTTCTAAACCTTTATTAATGTCCCCAGCCCCATCATGGCTTGAATCACGATCGGGATCATAAGCAAGACCCTTCCAGCCCGTTGTTGTTCTTGGTTTCTCGACGTAGGCCCGCATCACGATCAATAATCGGTCACTGAGTTTTTCATTCAGTGCAACTAAACGGCGGCCATAATCCAACGCGGCCTCCGGGTCATGCAGCGAACAAGGGCCAGTAATCACTAATAAGCGATCATCTTTACCCTGCAATAGCTGACGAATCTGCTGGCGCTGCTGATCAACCTGCAATTGTAATTCATCCGCTAGGGGTAAAGCCTGCTTCAACGCCCGAGGACTCGGTAAAGGCCTTACTCCTGCTAATTGTGTCTCTTCAGTAGTTGATTGCTCTGTTGGCGCTTTTATCTTTGTGATGGTGCTCATGTCTCTCTCCTAAAATCATCCCCCGATGCTGTTATATGTCTGTTAAAAATTAATGAGAGGCATAAAAAAACCCCGACCAGCGAGCTGCTAATCGGGGTTCTTTAGCAGCTGGCTGAAATGCCAGGCTGCCTATGAATTTGATGTTACTAAGTTCAAGTGCGACCCGGCGTGAAGCTAAAATAGCCCCAGAAATACTCGGCAAAGCACCAATACTGTTTGGATAAAGTTTTTAAACCCTGGGCCTCTAAAGCAGACACACACACAGCCCCTGTGCTGCTAGAAGCAGTACAGGTAAGGAATGTCAGTTGAGTCACAGCTTTTAAAATGTTCATGCTTTCATCATAACTGAGTATTTTGAAATTGCAAAGGCAGTATCAATCACTCACAATATCTGCCCAAATGGTCAGCTATTATCGAGTGAGTAATTCACCTATAATTAGGTCATCATCATACACTCTGAATTATTCCAATAACCTAGCTTGAGAGAAGCCCAATGACTTACCCACGCGATATGCTGGGCTACGGCCAGCATAGCCTAGACCCACAATGGCCGAACAAAGCCAAGATAGCCTTACAGTTTGTAATCAACTACGAAGAAGGTGGCGAGAACTGTATCTTACATGGTGATAAAGCCTCGGAAGCCTTCTTATCCGAGATCGTAGGTGCCCCCGCCCTTGAAGGCGTGCGCAATATGAACATGGAATCCATCTATGAATATGGCGCTCGCGCTGGCTTTTGGCGCTTACATCGCATGTTCACCGAGCGTGATATGCCAGTCACGGTTTATGGTGTAGCCACCGCCTTACAGCGTAACCCAGAGATTGTAGAAGCGATGAATAGCGCCGATTGGGAAATCGCCTCTCACGGTTTGAAGTGGATCGATTACCAGTATGTGGATAAAGACGTCGAGCGTGAGCACATTGCCGAAGCGATTCGCATTCATACCGAAGTCACAGGTAAGCGCCCACAAGGTTGGTATACCGGCCGCATGAGCCCAAATACCCGTGATCTCGTCGCCGAAGCTGGGGGCTTCGCTTATGACGCGGATTCGTATGCCGATGATCTTCCTTACTGGAACTATGATTACCAGCAGCCCCATTTAATCATCCCCTATACCCTCGATAGTAATGACATGCGTTTTGCGACTAACCAAGGTTTCAATTGTGGTGATCAGTTTTTTAGCTACTTAAAAGATTCGTTTGACGTATTGTACGCCGAAGGTACTGGCACAGAGAAAAACCCGGCGGCCCCTAAAATGTTAAGCATTGGCTTACACTGCCGCTTAGTCGGCCGCCCTGGCCGCGCTGCTGCACTGGCTCGCTTCTTAGATTACGTGCAAGGCCACGAAGACGTTTGGGTCACTCGTCGTATCGATATTGCTAATCACTGGCGGGCAATACATCCACCAAAAGCCTAACAATTACGCACGTTTCTATACCCAGCTAGACTAGCCTCGACTAGCCTAGCTTTGTCCAATTCTCTTTTCTCAAGGTTCGAATTCAAAATAGAACTTACCAAACTCGACGCTCTTTATTGATTCTTCTATTGTTATATTATAACATTCCATATTATCAATAAGGAATGAACATGAATAAAGACGATCAACGCTTACCAGTAACGGTTTTATCTGGCTTTTTAGGGGCTGGAAAAACAACCTTACTAAACAATATTCTTAACAATCGCGAACAGCGTCGTATCGCTGTCATTGTTAACGATATGAGTGAAATTAATATTGATGCAAGCCAGATTAAAAATTCAGTCAGCCTCAGTCGCACGGAAGAAAAGCTGGTAGAAATGAGTAATGGCTGCATTTGCTGCACCTTACGCGAAGACCTGCTAGAAGAAGTGACCAAGATGGCTAAAGAAGAACGATTCGATTATTTGGTGATTGAGTCGACGGGAATTTCGGAGCCTTTACCGGTCGCCGAAACCTTCACGTTTGAAGATGATCAGGGGATCAGTCTTACTGACCTAGTGCGCCTTGATACTATGGTAACTATGGTTGATGCCTTTAATTTTCTGAATGATTTTCATCAAGCCAAGCAACTGCTAGAAACTGACGAATCATTAGGAGAAGACGATCAACGTAACGTAGCCGATTTGTTGGTCGACCAAATTGAGTTCTGCGATAAATTAATTATTAGTAAATCCGATTTAATTAGCAGCGAACAGCTTGTCGAGCTGCAAGGGATTTTAACTAGCCTGAACCCAGTCGCAGAACAAATTATTGCTGATCACGGCCAAGTGCCGTTAGAGCGACTCTTAAATACCCATTCTTTTAGCTTCGAGCGCGCGAAACAAGATCCTGGCTGGTTGAAAGAAATGCGTGGTGAACATATACCAGAAACAGAAGAATACGGTATCAGCAGCTTTAGCTATCAAGCAAGGCGTCCTTTTCATCCACAAAAATTTTTTGATTTTCTATATCAAGATTGGCCCCAAGGTAAGCTCATTCGTTCTAAAGGTTATTTTTGGCTAGCAAGCCGTCCACAATTTGCGGGGAATTGGCATCAAGCGGGAGGCATTGCTCATCATGGCCCCGCAGGCATGTTTTGGAAAGCCGTACCTGAGGATCAGTGGCCACAAGATGAGGAATCCTTGTCTTATATAGAGTCGTTATGGCAAGAGCCCTTTGGTGATATGCGCCAAGAACTGGTTTTCATTGGTCAGCACATAGATGTAGCCGCCATGCGGAAGTCGTTGGATGAATGCTTATTAAGCGAAGAGGAAGTCTTAAAAGGGCAATCATCATGGCTGCAGTTGGATGATCCTTTTCCGGCTTGGCAATAAGCAATATTTTATCCGCTTTAATTTGAGCACTAAGTGTTATGCTATATCATTTTATTCCATTAGTCTTATTGATCCCGATTGCCCATGCAACCGAGCTGGATACCGTCGTCGTCAAATCGACGCATCAGTCATCGATGCGCAATATCGTGCAACCTGTCTTGGTTGTCGATGAAGAGGCGCTAAAAAAAAGCCAAGCCAAATCATTAGGCGAATTATTGGCGCAGCAACCAGGTATTAGTAACGCTGCTTTTGGTCCTGGGGTTGGTCGCCCTGTGCTAAGGGGCTTATCTGGCAGCCGCGTTAAAACCCTAGTCAATGGCCAAGACAGCTCTGATTTGTCGGCGATGAGTTCTGACCACGCTCCTATGGTCGAAATAACCAACTCCGAGCAGGTCGAGGTTATATTAGGCCCGGCCACTGTGCTGTATGGCAGTGGGGCGATTGGCGGTATCGTCAATGTATTGGATCGCAGCATTCATCAATCTCCAGTTCACCAAGTACAAGGCAGTATAAAAGCTGGCATTAGTAGTAATGATCACGCGCAGGTTGTTGCTGCCGAAATAAATGCGGGTAATGGCCTTTGGGCAATGCACCTAAATGGTTTTAATAAATCTTCGAATGATTATCACAGCAGTAAAGGACGGGTAGAAAATAGTGATACTAAAAGCCAAGGTGGAGGCATTGGCATTAGTAGAACGTCTGATGAATACGGCTTTATTGGCATGAGCCTGCATGTTATTGAGCAAGATTATGCAGTGCCTAATCCAAACGATTCCGCAACGCGGGTGCGCCCCAAGCAAACCCGTGCGCAATTATCGTCTGCTTGGCTAAACCCTATCGCTGGCATTGATAGCTGGCAGACCCAAGTATCACATATCGATTATACCCACGATGAACTAACACTGCCCATGACCGAGGGCTTATTCGATAAAGAATCGTTTGAGATAAATTCGAAAGTACAGCATGCCAGTTTTGCCGGTTGGCAAGGAACAATCGGCATTCACTTCTCTCAACAACAAATAAAACTGTGCCATGACCACAGTGGTTGTTCACACATTCCCGCTTATAGTGATCAAAATTGGAAGGGCGAGCAAGGCAATTTATTTAGCCAAAAAGAAGGCTTTCTATTTGTCCATGATACGCCAATGCCCATTACTAAAAGTACTAACCTTGGCTACTTTCTAGTTGAAAATAAGCCTTGGAAAATTGATGGCTTTGGTGCCGGGCTATTTGAGCTAGGAGCCCGCATTGATACAAAAACTATTACTGCCGATCCGGTATCAATACAAGCTTCCTCTCGACGTTCACAAGAATACTATGAAGATAAATACTTTTTGCCGATGACGTTTTCAGTCGCCAGTATCTGGAACATAACTAATAATCAAAATTTTTCGTTAAGCCTTTCCCGTGCGCAACGTGCACCCGATGCAGAAGAAATGTATTGGAATGGCGATCATCACGCGACCTTTTCTTATCAGTTAGACAATATCAACCTACACGAAGAAACGGCTTATACCGCCGACATTGTGTGGAATATTACAGGGGAAAATCATTTTATTCGTACGGCAGTCTATCACTACCTATTCAACGATTATATCTATAACGACCTAAAAAATACCACTGATCCATACCACGGACATGCGGTATATCGCCATGAGCAAAAAGATGCGCGCTTTGTTGGTTTTGAATTTAGCTGGGAACAGCAAATAACTAATACCCTATCAAGCGTCATTAATTTGGATTGTGTGCGAGCAGAATTATTAGCAGGCGAAGACAAGTACATTCCCCGCTTACCACCGGCGTCAGCTTCGTTAACGGTTAATTGGCAAAAAAATAATTGGTTATTAGCGGCTGAAAATCACTGGCTCGCTGAGCAAGATCGAGTATCACGCAATGAAACTTCAACCTCGGGCTTTCAGCGCTTGGATTTGAAAGCGGATTATAACACTCGTTTATTTAACAAAGAGCTAACCACTAGCCTAGCGATAAATAATGTATTTAACAGCGCTGGCACAAGTCACGTGTCTTACCTAAAAGAATTTGCCCCAAATACTGGCCGCAATATCCAATTGCAAACGCAATTATATTTTTAATAAAAAACTTAAAAGGAAAAAAAATGATCACAATGACTACAATTGTCGCTAAAAGAGCTATTCCATTACTGGCAATAAGCGCTCTTCTTGGCGGCTGTAAAGACGGCAATAATACATTCGATGCCCATCAAGCAGGTGAATTGGATATAGCGACATCAGGGCGTTTGGTTGTCAGTGCTGCTGAAAGTTCAGAACTGGCTATCTTCAGTGCTAACAATGGCAGTTTGCTTGAACGCTTTAGTTTAAATAACCCTGCCAGTGGATTATATACCTCACCGCAATCACGCTTTGCTTTAGTCGCGCAGCGCGATCAAAACCAAGTGCAGATATTGGATGGAGGTATTTATCAAGAAGATCATGGCGATCATTTACATCCTTATGAAAAGGATGCAGAAATGTTGGTCCAGCCTTTAAACGGAGTACGTCCAACACACTATCGTGATAACGAAACGCGTTCGGCATTTTTCTTTGATGGCGATAATGAAAATGCCTTGCTATCGAGCATTATCGATTTTAATGATGATGAAATATTAAATAATACTGTTCGCTCTTTAGAACTGAGTAATGCAATGCATGGTGTGGCAGAACCTCGAGGGGATTTTTTATTAGCAAGCTATCGTGCTGCTGAAGCTAGCAGCGTCTTGCCCGATCAAGTTGAGTTGTTCAAGTTCGATAGCAATAGTGGTGAATACGATGTGGTAGAACGTTTTGAAGAGCGCTGCCCATCGCTGCACGGTGCATTTTCCACCGAAGATGCGAGTGTATTTGGCTGTTCTGATGGCGTATTAGTCATTCGTCAAAATGGCGAACTATTCAGCGCTGAGAAAATTACTAACCCTGCGGAAATGGCTGAGGGTGCTCGTATTGGTAGCTTCTCTGGTTTTGCCGATAGCAATGTATTAGCAGGCTGGGCACGCGGTAAATTGTATGCAATTGATCTCGACCATAACACAATTGAGCTTGTTGATTGGACTGGCGGAAGCGAAGCAGAATACAGCACAGCAAAAATGGATGACGAAGGTAATATTCTAATGGTTTTGAATAAAGCAGGTGGCCTGCATTTATTGGATGCTAAAGATAACTTTAAACACCTGATCGAAATTAAAGTATTAACGGCTTTGCCTGCCGTGGAAGGCCATGCCCGTATTAGTATTGCATCTAATAAATCGAATGAAGATGTTTATATCACGGATGCGGTTAACAACCAGCTAGTTGTAGTGAATCTGGAGCATCAAGAATTGGAAGCATCCATTAGCCTACCTTTTACCCCTAAGCATGTCGCTTGGGTTGGTATAGCAGCTGATGGCCACGACCATGACAGCCATGCTAATGAGGGCCACGATCATTAACGTTATTTAGCTTTCATTTATCCAAAGGCATGAGCTTTAAGCCGCTCTCACTAACTAAAGGCCCTAAATCTATTTAGGGCCTTTTTCTAACTCATTAGATCGCTGCCGCTAAACGCGTACCTTGATCAATCGCACGCTTGGCATCAAGTTCAGCGGCCACATCTGCGCCACCAATTAGATGATGTGGTTTATTCAAACCTTCGACTAAATCACGCAATGGGTCTTGGCCGGCGCAGACAATCACGTTATCCACATCCAATACTTTCTCTATACCGTCTACCGTAATGTGAAGACCTTGATCATCTATTTTTTCATAACGACAGCTAGGGATCATATTCACACCTTTATTCTTTAGCCCTGTACGGTGTATCCAGCCGGTGGTTTTACCTAACTGAGCACCTACCTTAGTTTTCTTACGCTGAAGTAAAAATACTTCACGGGCCGCTGGCGAAACATCGGCTTCCACCCCCTCAATACCACCACGGGCTTGCATGGTCATATCAACACCCCACTCTTTCATAAAAGCAGGGATATTTTGGCTCGTGGCTTCACCTTCATGACACAGGTATTCAGATACATCAAAACCAATACCACCAGCGCCGATCACTGCGACCTTTTTGCCCACAGGTTTTTTATGCTTCAAGACATCTAGGTAGTTCAATACCTTATTATGCTCAATGCCTTCGATCTCAGGTAAACGCGGTGCAATACCGGTTGCCAAAACCACTTCATCAAAATCGCCAGCATTTAAATCTGCGGCTGTAACCGCTGTATTTAACTTAAGCTTTACACCGGTTAATTCAATTTGCTTAGCGAAATAACGAATCGTTTCAAAGAACTCTTCTTTACCTGGAACTTGCTTCGCGACATTGAACTGACCACCAATTTCGCTAGCCGCATCCATCAAGGTAACGTCGTGGCCGCGGCTCGCAGCGGTCGTCGCAAACGCTAACCCTGCTGGGCCGGCACCAATGACCGCTAATTTCTTTTTCGCAGTACTAGCATCAAGATCAGAAATGATGACTTCGGTTTCATGACACGCACGAGGATTCACTAGACAGCTAGTTAGCTTGCCGCTAAATACGTGATCTAAACACGCTTGGTTACAACCGATACAGGTATTAATTTCATCGCTTTTACCGGCGGCTGCTTTTTCAACAAATAATGGGTCAGCCAAGAATGGACGCGCCATAGAAATCATATCGGCATCACCACGTTGTAAAACGTCTTCTGCCACTTCTGGGGTATTAATACGGTTAGACGTAATACACGGTATAGAAAGTTCTTTACGGAACTTAGCCGTTACCCAAGTGAAGGCTGCGCGCGGTACTTTTGTTGCGATCGTTGGAATACGCGCTTCGTGCCAACCAATACCGGTATTAATAATCGTTGCACCGGCTTTTTCAATGGCTTTACCTAGCTGTAAAACTTCTTCATAGCTGCTACCACCTTCTACTAGATCCAACATGGATAAGCGATAAATAATGATGAATTTTTCACCCACAGCTTCACGGGTACGGCGAACCACCTCTACCGCTAAACGCATGCGGTTTTCGTATTCACCACCCCATTCATCCTCACGCTGGTTAGTACGTTTGGCCAAGAACTGGTTAATAAAATACCCTTCAGAGCCCATAATTTCCACGCCGTCGTAGCCACCTACTTGGGCGTATTTTGCTAACTGAACGATGTCGTTAATGTGCTTATCGATGCCATCATTATCTAATGCTTTGGGTTTAAACGGATTGATAGGCGCTTGCACTGCAGAAGGAGCAACCAAGTTAGGATTAAACGCATAACGCCCGGTATGTAAAATTTGCATACAAATTTTACTGCCTTCGTTATGCACGGCATCGGTAATGACTTTGTGCTTTAACGCATCCTCATTACTGCTAATCAATTTAGTATGCGGATGAGTAGCGGCTTCAGAGCTAGGGCCAAAACCACCGGTAACAATAAGGCCAACGCCGCCACGAGCACGCTCAGCAAAGAAGGCTGCCATGCGCTCTAAACCACCTTCCATTTCTTCTAAACCGGTATGCATAGACCCCATCAAGACGCGGTTCTTTAATTGAGTGAAGCCTAAATCTAATGGCTCAAGTAGTTTTGGGAAATGCGGGTTTGGAATAGCTTGATTTGTCATTATTTACTCTCATCAGATACTAATACTATAGCGCTTCGGTAGCGACTCGGTTATGTCATTTTCTAGGCGAGTTAACCGCTATCGCCTTTATTATGGACTGTACTTTAAAAGAAGAATGGAGAAGAAACAACGAAGATAAGTTACCCTTCATGACAATATAATAACTACAACTAACATTTTTATTATATTTTATTAAAAACAGGGGGCTTATTCACTTCTGGATTTATGTACCACATACTTGTATAGGCTGTTTTTAATAGCACAGTATTAGCAGTTAGCAGGATGATTATTTGCACTTTCGTTCTATCAATTTCCTCGGCGAGGTAAAGGCTATATTGTACTTATGCCCTATTAAATTTGCGCTACTCTGTACTGTTTAAATAATAACCTTTGGGCAAAGGTGATAATCCTTTCAAGTTTAACTTTTCTAAGCTATTTTAAAGTTTCCTAAGTTAAGTGGTTTTTATAATGCTGCTGCGCACTCGCTGTTATTTAGAGTTTGATATTGAGGTTCATACACCCTTTATTTTTATGCTTAGGCCTCGCAGTGGTTCCCAGCAATGGGTCATTAGTGAAGAGTACCGTCATACCCCTTGGTTACCTGTTTTTGAATTTACCGATACCTATGGCAACCTTTGCCAACGCTTAACCGCCCCTCCAGGAAACCTTATTATCAAAACCGTTTCTGAGATCATGGTGGCGGATGCTTCTGATTGTTTATCCGGTGCACCCTTTGTCGATATTGAAAACCTGCCAGACTCGGTACTCAATTATTTATTACCCAGTCGCTATTGTGAATCCGATCGATTTACTAACCTAGCCACAGAAATAACAGCAGGCTGTCTTCTAGGGTACGATCAAGTATCGGCGATTGAATACTGGGTTCGAACCCATATAGCGTATGAAATGGAAGGCAGTGATATTCAACTATCCGCCAGCGAAATTAACCAGCGAGGCTCTGGAGTTTGCCGTGATCTTTCACATTTGGGGATTGCCCTTTGTCGAAGTCTCAGTATTCCCGCTAGACTCGTAGTAGGGTATTTGCATGGACTGGTACCGATGGATTTACATGCTTGGTTCGAAGCTTACATAGGTGGACGTTGGTATACCTTTGATGCGACTCAAACAGAATTAAAAGGAGGTTATGTAGCCATTGGTTATGGTCGAGATGCGGCTGATGTTGCCATCTATAATCAGTTTGGCCCACCTAGTAACCTCATGATGAAACAGATAGACGTTGAACGCATCAACTAAGGCAAAAGACTTAGACGCAGAAGGTTAATATCGCTTTAGACATCATTCTGGTCTAGAACTTGCTCTTAATCATCTGTACTGAGAAAGATACCCAGCTGAAAGTATGAGATTGCAAAATTAACCGACCTGCATCTAACATATTTTTACTGCTCTCAATTGATAAAGGACTTTGAAGAGAATGACAGATATATGGAATACCTATGCTTGTGAAGACTTCTATGATGAGGTCATGAGTAGCCCTGGCAAAGCACGCAAACCCGCCAAGAAGTTAGTATCTTTTTTCGAAAATCTTTCAGAAGATACTGTTGAATTACACCGCAAAGCTGCGGAATCTACCATTAAAGAGATGGGGGTTAGTTTCACCGTCTATTCAGACCAAGGCAATATTGATCGCGCCTGGCCATTTGATATTGTGCCAAGAACCATCAGCAAAGCACACTGGGATATAACCGCTAAAGGCCTGAAGCAACGCTTAAAAGCCCTTAACTTATTTATCGATGATATTTATAACGACCAACAGATTATTAAAGACGGTATCGTGCCAGCTTATGTGCTGGATCAATCAGAAAACTTTCGTAAAGAGTGTATCGGTTTTTCGCCTCCTTTAGGGGTGTGGGCACATATATGCGGCACTGACTTGGTGCGCGATAGTGATGGCGAGTTTTATGTTTTAGAAGATAACTTGCGTGTTCCTTCGGGTGTTTCTTATATGTTAGAGAACCGTTCGATCACCAAACGGATTCTTCCTGAACTGTTTGAAGAAATTAAAATTGCACCAATCGATGATTATTGCACTCAGTTATTTGAAACCTTAATCGTTTTATCCCCCCGAGATATTCCTAATCCTGTGGTCGTAGTATTAACCCCAGGAATTTATAACTCCGCGTATTTTGAACACGCATTTTTAGCGCAAAATATGGGCTGCGAACTCGTGGAAGGCGCAGACCTAGTAGTTAAAGATGACGATTGCGTTTATATGAAAACCATTTCTGGCCTCGAGCGTGTAGATGTTATTTATCGCCGTATCGATGATTTATTTATTGATCCAGAAGTCTTCAATAAGGATTCTCATCTTGGGGTGGCGGGTTTAATGCGCGCCTGGAAAGCAGGCAATGTAGGATTGGCAAATGCACCGGGTGCAGGGGTTGCCGATGACAAAGTTATTTACGCCTTTGTTCCCGACATAATCCGTTATTATTTAAAACAAGAACCGATTCTTAAAAATGTAGAAACCTATTTATGTTATGACAAGAAGCAACGCCAATACGTTATTGATAACATCGAAAAACTGGTGATAAAACCGGCCAATGAATCCGGCGGTTATGGCATGCTGGTTGGCCCTCATTCGACTAAAAAAGAACGCGATAAGTTCGTTAAATTAATCAATGATAATCCTAGAAATTATATTGGCCAACCTACCTTAGCGTTATCGACCGCCCCTGCCTTCATAGGAAAAAATCAATTAGAACCTCGCCACCTCGACTTACGTCCTTTTGTACTGCAAGGGAAAGAATCCTACGTCACTATGGGTGGGCTGACCCGAGTTGCCATGAAAAAAGGATCCTTGGTAGTTAATTCATCCCAAGGGGGTGGCAGCAAAGATACCTGGATCGTTGAGTAAGCAAAGCTCTAAAGAGCTGTGTATTAAAGTACTGGTTTTGAATAATAGGATCGTTGAGTCGCCTGATCATCACATAGTTAGATCACGGCATAGGAGAAGTACATGTTATCTCGCGTTGCAGAAAGAACATATTGGGCAGCCCGCTATTTAGAGCGTATTGAAAATACCGTTCGCCTTATTAGCGTTTATGACAAACTGATGTCCGACCTACCAAACAGTGTTGGTATTGGCTGGTATAACCTTATTACCATCAATAGTGCGGAAGAAGCCTTTGATGAACGCTATACCGTCCAGAATGAACGTAATGTTATTAAATTTTTATTAAGTGAAGAAAACAATCCTTGCTCGGTAGTTTCGAACTTAAGGTTTGCCAGAGAAAATTTACGTACGACCCGCGATGTGATTCCTGCTGAGAGCTGGGTATTAATTAATGAATTAAACTTATTTGTAATAGAAAACTTACAGCAAGGTATTAATCGCAGCCAACGCTTTCATTTTCTAAATGGCGTAATAAAAAGCTGCCAACAAATCCAAGGTTTGCTCATGGGCACCATGCCACGAGATGCTGTCTGGGGATTTATGAAACTTGGCCGCAACATTGAGCGGGCCGATATGACGACTCGAATATTAGATGCTGGGGTCAGAGCGCAACTGCAAGTCATGGATGATGCCGAAGCGATTAATAGTAAGCAGTTAATTTGGGGACAGGTTTTGCGCTCTCTCGACGCTGACCAAAGCTATCGTCGCGCGGTGCGCTCGTCGGTTAAAAGCCAACTGGTTGCTCATTATATCATTGAAGATACGGACTTCCCGCGATCAATCACTTACTGCTTATCTGCCGTGAAGGATTCATTAGAAAAACTTCCTCGAAGTAAACCTGTGGTTAATAAGGTGAAAGAAATCCAAAAAGCTCGCCTCACTTCCATTGATTACAGCGACCTTGGTGAGCCGATGAAAGATTTTCTCAACGACATGCAATTAGACATCGCGGCGATTCATTCCAGTATTTCAAAAAATTGGTTTACCTACCAATAAGGCAGAACATATATGACTATTCGTGTTTCTATTAATCATAGAACCAGTTATAAATTTGATCGCCCTGTGAACTTATCTCCTCACACGGTTAGACTTCGCCCTGCCCCCCATAGCAGAACGCCCATTCATAGCTATAGCTTAAAAATAAAGCCTAACCAGCATTTTATAAACTGGCAGCAAGATGCGTTTGGCAACTATTTAGCGCGCTTGGTATTTCCTGAAAAATGCACAGAATTTGAAGTCGATGTCGAAGTGATTGCCGACATGACGGTGATCAATCCGTTTGATTTCTTTGTGGAAGAATACGCTGAATATTTCCCTTTTACCTATCCCAAACAGCTTAAAAAAGAATTATTACCTTATTTAGAAAAAGAGTCTTCAAAAGGTAAGAATTGTGGCTCACTATTTAGAAAACGGCTAAAGGAGGTTAATACTAAAAAGCAACGTATTAACGATTTTTTAGTTGAAATTAATCAAAAAGTACAACAAGAAATTGCCTACCTAGTGCGTCTTGAGCCGGGAGTACAAACACCGGAAGAAACCCTCGAACGCGCCCAAGGGTCGTGTCGTGATTCGGCCTGGTTATTGGTGCAAATGCTACGTCACCTAGGATTAGCAGCGCGCTTTGCTTCAGGTTATTTGGTACAGCTGAAAGCCGATGAAGCCTCATTAGATGGCCCTTCTGGAACAGAAGAAGATTTCACTGACTTGCACGCTTGGTGTGAAGTTTTTCTACCTGGGGCAGGCTGGGTAGGTCTTGATCCAACCTCTGGGTTATTTGCGAGCGAGGGTCACATTCCTTTAGCCTGCACCCCTCACCCGGTATCGGCGGCGCCCATCGCTGGTTTTACCGATGAATGCGAAGTTGAATTTGATTTCAGTAATACCGTCACCCGAATATTAGAAGACCCCCGTGTTACCAAACCTTATACCGAAGATCAGTGGCAAGATATTTTGACCCTTGGGGAAGATATCGATAAAGAGTTTGAAGAGAATGACGTCAGACTTACTATGGGTGGCGAACCAACGTTTGTTTCCATCGACGATATGGAATCGGCGCAATGGAATATCGATGCTTTAGGTGAAGATAAATTATCATTAGCAAAAACCTTATTACTTAGAATTCGCGATCGTTTTGCGCCTAATGGCCTAGTGCATTATGGACAAGGAAAATGGTATCCAGGGGAAGAAATTCCACGTTGGGCACTTGGGGTTTTCTGGCGTAAAGATGGTGAGCCGCTGTGGAAAAAAGCCAATAGCCTTGCCCGTATTGATACGGATTATGGGCATACTATTAACGATGCCTGCCGCCTGAGTCACGCCATTTGTGCATTACTCGACATCCCGAGCGCGCACTGCCAGCCCGCCTATGAAGATGCAATGCATTATCTTCAACAAGAACAGTCATTGCCTAAGAACATCGATTTATTAGCCCAAAACGTCAGCTCCGATCTGGATCGCCGACGCCTCGCCGTACTGATTGATCGCGGCATCAATGTGCCTAGTGGCTTGGTCATTCCCATTGGCCGCGGTGACGATAATAAGCCATGGAAAAGTAGCTTATGGCCGATGAAGCGAGAAAGAATCGTGCTCATACCTGGCGACTCACCCATGGGTTTGCGTTTACCACTGAACAGTTTACCGCAGCCGGCTAAAAAAGATGAGGAGCTGGCCATTCAGCGTGATCCTTTTGCCCCTCGTGAGCCGTTAATAAAACGCACCGATATTCGCTTTGCTGGCCCGATGCCGACCACCAGTGAATTGAGTGCCGCGGAACAAGCTTTATTAGCCAATAAGAAAATCGACGATGCCCTAAAAGCCGAACGAAAAAAGGTGCCTAAAAAAGCCCCAGAACCCGCAGAAGTGGTGCGTACGGCCATGTGTATTGAAGCGCGCGAAGGTCGCCTTCACATATTTATGCCACCACTGGAGTACTTAGAAGACTACATAGTACTGGTCGCCGCCATTGAAGAAGCAGCAAGCAAGCTGTCTCTGCCGGTGATTATTGAAGGATATGAGCCACCACGAGATCCACGTTTATCAAAACTCCTGGTGACGCCCGACCCTGGGGTGATTGAAGTGAATGTTCATCCGTCTAATAACTGGCAAGAGCTGATCGAGACCACGACTAAGCTGTATGAAGAAGCACGGCTATCGCGTTTATCCACAGAGAAGTTCATGCTCGATGGACGTCATACGGGCACAGGGGGTGGCAACCACATTACTCTTGGTGGTCCGACTCCCGCAGACAGCCCATTATTACGTCGTCCTGATTTATTGCGCAGCTTTATCACCTACTGGCAGCACCACCCAAGCTTGTCGTATTTATTTTCCGGCATGTTCTTAGGGCCGACTAGCCAAGCCCCTAGGGTGGATGAAGGCCGAGATGAAATGCTGTATGAGCTGGAAATCGCCTTCTCACAAATGTCAGAAGCGGAAGTTGACAAGCCTTGGTTAGTCGATCGTTTACTGCGTAATTTATTAATTGATATTACCGGCAATACCCACCGCTCTGAATTCTGTATTGATAAATTATTTTCACCCAGCAGTGCTAGTGGTCGCTTAGGCATCTTAGAATTTCGAGGTTTTGAAATGCCCCCTCATAGCCGTATGGCTTTGGTGCAAGCCTTGCTTATTCGAACCTTATTAGCCCGCTTCTGGAAAGAACCGTACAAAAAGCCTCTGGTTCGCTGGGGTACCGCCTTGCATGATCGCTTTATGATGCCACATCATATTTGGCAAGATATGAAAGACGTGATTAACGACCTACAAGAACACGGCTATCCCTTCGAATTGGACTGGCTTGCACCGTTTGAGGAGTTCCGTTTCCCTCATTATGGTCGTATTAAGTTGGACAATATTGAACTGGAATTGCGCTGGGCGATTGAGCCTTGGCACGTATTAGGCGAAGAAAGTAGCAGCTTTGGTACCGCTCGTTACGTCGACTCCTCGGTTGAACGTTTGCAAATTAAAGCCACGGGTCTCACCGATGGGCGCTATGTATTGACCTGCAATGGTCGACGAGTGCCGTTACGGAATACCGAGCGTCATGGGGAATATGTCGGTGCGGTTCGCTATCGCGCATGGCAGCCACCTTCTGCTCTGCACCCAAAGATCGAACCTCACGTGCCTTTGATCTTTGATGTTATTGATACCTGGAATAATAAATCCATGGGTGGCTGTAGCTATCATGTATCGCACCCGGGTGGGCGCAGTTACGATGCTTTCCCAGTCAATTCCTTCGAGGCTGAATCCAGACGCATTAACCGCTTTGAAAAACTGAGTCATACTCAAAGTCACGGTCAAAAAATTGATCCTCCGCGGGAAGAGCCGACTAACGAGTATCCACATACCCTGGATTTGCGTAGGCCTCCTGTCTGTTAAAGCGATAAGAATGCGGAGCTTTTTAGCCAGCCTTAAAGTTAAGGCCTGTATGAAAGTTCCGACTTCTCTTTGATACTCACCTTCAAAATAGGTATATAATAATCTTCATTAAATACAGCACTCATGCTCCTTGTTGAGTCAATAGTCCACCATCATCAAGTAGGCAACCGTGTCCGATCCTATCTACCCTCAGAATCAGCCTATACCTCAGCCGCAATTACAAATGCAGGCGCAATCACAGGCTCAGACACAAGGCCAGTCGCAAGCGAGTCAAAGCTTGCATTACAATCGTCCAACCCCTGGTATACCTGATCAGGTTTATAGTGCCGATGGAGTGATCAAACCGGAGTGGGATTATTTACTCAATAGCCTAAACAATTTAGGCGCTAGCGCTCTTAAAGAACGCCAAGATAAAGCGCGTCGTATTTTACGTGATGATGGTGTTACCTATAATATTTACGCAGAAAACGCTTCCCCCAACGGCCAGTGGGAGTTGGATCTTGTGCCCGCCATGATTGGCAGCGAAGCTTGGGCGGTCATAGAATCGGGATTACTTGAGCGCGCCGAACTGTTTAATCTAATGCTGCGGGATTTTTACGGCGAACGTACCTTACTCAAACAGCATGCGTTGCCACCAGAAGCCTTATTTGGTCATGGCGGTTTTTTACGCGCTTGCCAAGGTATAAAAATTCCTGGTGAGCACGAGCTTATTCTACACTCTGCCGATATGGTGCAGCGACCAGACGGCAGCATGTGTGTTTTATCCGATCGTACTCAAGCCCCGAGTGGCGCAGGATATGTACTAGAAAACCGTACTGTGATGTCACGGGTATTTCCAAGTCTATTTCGGGATAGTCATGTGCATAGGCTCGCGAGTTTCTTTCAACGTTTACGCCACAAGCTGATTTCCCTTTCCCCTTCTGATAGCCAAGCAAGAGTCGTCGTATTAACCCCCGGCGCCCATAACGAAACCTACTTTGACCATTCTTATATTTCTAATTATTTAGGCTTCCCACTGGTTCAAAGTGGTGACCTAGTTGTTAGAAACGGTTTTGTTTGGATGAAATCGTTAGATGGGCTTGATCGGGTCGACGTAATTTTAAGACGTGTAGATGATGTATCTTGTGATCCCGTCGAGCTACGCAGTAACTCTCAATTAGGGGTACCTGGATTACTCGATGTAGTACGCGCAGGTCGAGTCATTATGGCCAACCCCATTGGTTCGGGAGTATTAGAAAATCCAATTCTATTAAAGTATCTACCCGCCATCAGTAAAACATTATTAGGCCGAGAGCCGCGCTTAGACTCAGTTAAAACCTATTGGTGTGGTGATGCCGACGATCTAAAATTTGTCACGGCACATTTTAAGCAACTCATTATTAAACCCATTTATCGTGGCCAAAACCTCAATAGCGTTTTTGGCGGCGACTTGAATCCAGCCGATGCCGCTGACCTATTGGCTAAGATTCGCCACCAACCGACGCAGTTTGTCGCCCAAGAACGCATCGATAAACCGCATATACCAACACTGATAAAAGGCGCACTAGAACCACGCCCCGCGATTCTTCGTACCTTTTCTGTCGCCGCCGATAATTCGTATATTGTGATGCCGGGGGGATTAACTCGGGTGGGGAATAACGTTAATAGCCCCATTATTAGCATGCAAGCAGGTTGCCCAAGTAAAGATACTTGGATCACCGCCAGCGAGCCTGAGCGCACCAGTGATAATGAAGCCACTGAGCTAGGCAATACAGAGCTGGAAGCGTCATTGATGAGTATACCGAGCCGAGTCATCGAAAATCTATTTTGGATGGGGCGTTATGCAGAGCGAGCGGAAGCGTCACTGCGCATTCTCAGAACCGTCTTTATTATGCTTAATGATGAGCGAGCCATTAGTAAAGCATCGCAACGTATATTACTGCGCTCTATTACGGAAGTGACTGGTACTCATCCAGGGTTTTTGCAAGCCAGTGATGAACAGCTCGATAATCCCGAACAAGAGCTGCTATTAATCATTAAAGATGGCACCCGAGCGGGCAGCATCAGATCGACACTGAATTCATTATTATATTGCGCTGATGAATCTAAAGAACTGCTCTCTTCAGATACCATTCGGGTAATTAATGATATTCGCGATGCGTTAGACGATCTAGATTCGACTTTAGCCAACGGCCTATCGTCCGCCCCAGAAGAAGATTTAGACCCATTAGTAATTCCCTTGATTGCGCTATCAGGGTTAATGCAAGAAAGTATGGTACGCGGCGTCGGCTGGCACTTTATGGACATGGGCCGCCGAGTTGAACGCGGCGTGCAAATCATGAAAACCGTCACTACCTTAGCAACCCAAACAGGTGATGATGGCGATAACCAAACCTTGCTCAATGCTATGTTGCGTTCAATGGAAGTATTCATTACCTATCGTCGCCATAGTAGAACACGCAGTGGTATAGAGCTAGGATTGGAACTCGTCATATTAGATGATAGCAACCCCAGATCGTTGATTTTTCAATTCGAGAGATTACAGCAACACTTTACGACCGTGCGCACCATGGACTCTAACCTGAAAGGGCTAGAGGAAGAGGACCGGGTTTTATTAGAAGCCGTCACCCATTTAAAACTCTCCCGTATTGCCACCTTGGCAGAAAGCAAAGATAAGACCAGAACCGAGCTTTCTACCTTGTTATCACGGCTAAATATATTACTATCGGACTTTAGTAATATTCTAAGTAGCCGCTACTTCGAGCATCGTATGGACCCACAGCAGCTAGTCACAACGACTTGGGAAGACTAGCCCATGGCATGGAAGTATTTTTTTATACCTCAGTAGTATTTAGCCCCAGTATTGATCGCCAAGGAATTATAAAATGCGTTATCAGGTTAGGCACATAACAAAATACAAGTACGCCAGTAATGTTTCTCATTGTTATAACTTGGCTAATTTAATGCCTAGAAATACCGCAAGGCAAAACTGTTTAGAAAGCAAAATGATGGTTTCCCCACAAGAAACCCATGCTAATAAACGCACGGATTATTTTGGTAATCATAGCTATCATTTTGAAATTCAAACACCCCATAATGAGTTAATCATTACCGCTGAAAGCTTAGTTGATGTTGCAGAAAGTCGATCAAACCTAACTCAGAGTAGTGAAATTAGTTATGCAGATGCCTTGAGTTTTCTCAAACAGCAACCCTCATTAGAGGTTATTCAAGCCCGCGAATTCTGTTTAGATTCTCCGATGATTAAAGCGAGTACAGAGCTGGCAGAATATGCTAGCCCTTCGTTTTCGTTATCACGACCACTCTATGCTTGCGTCGAAGAATTAACGTCACGGATTTTTCAAGACTTCAGCTATACCCCAGGTTTTACTAACATCTCAACGCCGCTGGCAGAAGTATTAGCCCATAGAAAAGGCGTCTGCCAAGATTTTGCACACTTACAGATTGGCTGCTTACGCGCCATGGGGATTCCTGCTAAATATGTATCGGGTTACATGGAAACCTTACCACCACCAGGGCAAGAAAAATTAGTCGGTGCTGATGCAACTCATGCTTGGGTTGCTTATTACTCCCCCAAAGAAGGTTGGATTGAATTTGATCCGACTAATGATGTGCGAGCCGGCAGTCAGCATATTGTTACCGCCGAAGGTCGAGACTACTACGATGTGACCCCGTTAAAAGGCGTGATTTTTGGCGGGGGAAAAAGCCCGATTTTAGCGGTGTCTGTGGATGTCGCGCGCAAACCCGAAGGTTTTATGAGTCGATAAAGGCAGCTTGGCATTTATCGACAACATATTCTAACTAAGCGTTCTTCGATTCTTTTTTGCGCCGAGCTTCTTTTTTGGGCCGAGCTTCTTTCTCTCGCTTAGCCTCATCGACCAATATCATGCCTTCTTCTAATTCTGGCAAACAATGTAATTTGTCATGAATAGCGTGATGAATAAACGCTAACTTTGTTCGCACCGGCTGGGTTAAGACAAACGGATAAGCATCCCCCATTCCCATACTGCGATTCAATGAGTTCAGAATAATGGCAAAGTCCATCCAGGTATTGAGAATACTGGTAATCGATGTTTGCGCGGAAAAGAAATACGCATCTTGAGGTAATCTTAACTTGCCAACTTCTTTCGTCTCTTCGGCATTACTAATGGTCGAGCCAGTAATGGAAAAATTTTTCGCGGTCTCTAAGGTATCCATAATGTGCATGTAGTGCGACCATGTCTCAGCCCAGTCCTCATAAGGGTGCATAGTGGCATACTCACTGATGTACATATCACGCCAATTTTTCGGTGCCCCTTCTTTATAATGTTTATCCATCGCATCTTGGTAAGACAGCTCATCATCACCAAAGTATTTTTTGCATAAAGCATACTTTTCCGGCTCACAAGAAATTATTTTATCAAAATAATAATGACCCAACTCGTGGCGAAAATGCCCTAATAAGGTCCGGTATTTTTCCCCCATGGCTAGCTTAGTATGAGAGCGAGCGACCTCGTCAGCTTCCGCTAGGTTGATGGTAATATGGCCACAATCATGACCGGTAAATACCGCATCCTGATGTTTTAACGTGCTAACAAAATGATCGTTAACATCGCGGTCCGTGGTAAAATCAAAACTTAAGCCACCCTCTGGGTCTTGCACAATATTTTTTAATGGCAGATTAAGTTGCCGCAGAGTATATAAAGCACGACGCTTAGCGGCTTCCATTTTTTTCCACAAAGGAATGTGTTCAATAATACTTAAATCTGGAATGGTTTCATTAAAACGACAAGCGAAACATAAAACCTCATCCTTGTCTTCAACCGGCACAAAGGTATTCAAATTCACCATACCTGTACAGGTTTTGTAATCGGCATGATTATCACATTTTTGATACCGTACCTCCGGCTGCGCGGCTTTGAAATACTGCCCGCTAGCCTCATCTAGTTCATAAGGTTCGACCTTATCAAAATCATCATCTAAACCAACGACACGGCCACACGCAACACAGCTACTGCTTTCAAAAAATAAGATCTGATGATCTTTGCAATCACATTTGAAGGTTTTCATACAAGCACTCAACGCACAAAATAGGGGCAATAAAAAATAATTGGTAATAAGAATTAGGCAGATGAACCACCTCTACCAATGACCTATTTACTAGCATCTTTCTTACGGTATTATGTTAGTGCACAACTTATAACACATATTCAAACAGCACGAACAAAGTATAGTTCAATATATGAAAAGGCCTATCTACCTCAGCACTAATCGATATAATGAATATAACTTAAAGCTCTTGAGGGTTATCTAAGCTATTGATATTAGGCTGCATTGTGGATTCACAAGTCGCTTTAATCTAGCCTCCCTGTTATAGCTGCTACGGTATGCTGTAATTTTTATTCTTAAGTTTTACTTCCAGCCTTGAGACCAGTGGTCGCTACTTTTTAACTGCTGCCAATCGATAGCTTCAGAACGATGGGATATAACGGCCTCAATGAGGCAGTGAACAACTTCGCCTTCTTCGTCGAATGTTAACTCGGTAATTATAAAATGCTTTTCTTTATTAACAGGCTTTAACGCTGTCCACTTACTGTTGAGTAATTTTTTAGGATTGATCTTATTCATATAACACCTAACAATTTATCTGCGTATTTAAATACACGCACCTCGCCTTACTTCGACTAAACTAATCGCCGCTTCATCAACCGCCGCATCAAATGCTTCAATACCCCTATTTTGGATAAGATCATATTCGCTAGCAAATATAGGTATTACCCAAGCCAATTTCACATGCTGCATAGCAATATGAAAATAGTTAAGTTCATTCGGCTCACCACGAGGCTCATCAAATAATAAAGCCTTCGGCCAACCTTCTGGCATAGCTTCTATTTCGTTTTTGAGGTTCTCTGAAATAACTTCTTCAGGCTTAAGGTTACGACCTAGGGTATTGATGATATGAGCTGAGATTTCGAAAATATAATTACTTATGGCTTCAATTTCATCGTCTACGACATCATAAGGTAATACCATCAGCAATTCGGAATTACAGCTTTGTCCATGGTTAAAGGTGCAAGCTGACAAACCAATCGTGGCGACTCGAGATACCTGATCCATATCTTCGCCGGGAAATACATACAGCTCGATAGGCATCGTTATACTTAAGTCTTCGCTTTTTGCCATTATGTATCTAGTTTCTGGCAGCCCCCAGCATTTAATGTACTCTGCTAAGATGATTGATCTTTTTATATCGAAACTTAACATCTCATCTGAATTCACATTAGCACTCATGCTTTACTTCCTAGATCTAGGTATTCTCTTAATTTATACCATTTAATAGTCAGAACAGGTTTAATGCAATACACATTAGAAGCTCGTATGATTTTCCTTTTTATTTTCGCAAAAAATGTTAGTTTATGGAAAATATAAAAATACGAAGGATCGTAATAATGAAGCGAACCCTATTAAGAAGAACTAAAAAAATCAGTATTAGCCTAGTACTGGCCTTAGTAGGCTACCTCATATTTTGGCCTGTCGCGGTTGACCCTATTGCATGGCAAGCTCCTTCTAACCCAGGTTATACTGGTGCTTTTTCTCAGAACCAACGGCTGAGTCAAATCCACCGTATTGAGTTAAAAGGAGATATTGGTCCTGAAGATTTAGCCCTTGATAAAGATAATAATGTGTATTTTTCATTATTAAGTGGTGATATTAAATATCTGGATACAGCAGGTCAGATCCACTCTTGGGTAAATACTGGTGGCCGCCCATTAGGGATTGAGTTTGATCAACAAGGTAATTTAATCGTCGCTGATGCTGTAAAAGGCTTATTAAGTATTTCTGCTAATGGCAAGATTACAATACTAGTTGATAGCGTTGAAGGGGTTGCGATTAATTATGCTGATGATGTCGATATTGCCAGCAATGGGAATATCTATTTCTCGGATGCGTCTTCGAAATTTCACGCAAAAAAATACGGTACTTATGCTGCTAGTCTACTCGATATTAATGAACACGGCGGTCATGGCCGTATCATCGAATACAATCCTAAGACAAAAACTTCAACCGTATTAGCCCACAACATTAACTTTGCCAATGGTGTGGCATTAAGTCATGACGAGCAGGCGGTATTATTTAATGAAACAGGCAGCTATCGAGTATTACGTTTACCCCTTAACGGTGAGCAGCGTGGCAGGCTGGAAGTCGTAATCGATAATCTACCAGGCTTTCCTGATAACATAGCTCGAGGTGGCAATGGCCTGTATTGGTTAGGGTTAGTAAGCCCACGCAGCAAGCCTCTGGATATGATGTCTAATACACCAGCCCTACGGAAGGTTATTCAGCGTTTACCTGAATTTTTTCATCCTAAAGCTCAATACTTTGGTCATATTATTGCGATTAACGATGCTGGTCATGTGGTCTTTAACTTACAAGATCCCCTCGGCATTTATGGCCAAACTACTGGCGCATTGGCAGTCGGTGATAAACTGTATGTCAGTAGCCTACATGAAACAGCCTTAGGGGTGACCGACAACGTGAATAAGTGATTTTTTTAGACATCACTTATTTATTAAATGCGATGACCTCATCTTCTGTTAAATAACGCCATTGTCCTTCCTCTACATCGAGTTGTATTTCACCAATCTTTTCACGGTGTAGAGTCAGTACACGATTACCTACGGCAGCGAACATGCGCTTAACCTGATGGTATTTACCTTCGGTGATAGTGAGCAGCACGTCTTTGCTTTCCCCCGTATTACTCGGCAGCACTTCTAATATCGCAGGTAGGGTGAGCTGTTGCTCACCCTGTAATTGAATGCCGTCTTTGAAACGAGCTACCAGTGCTGCTACAGCACTATCAGGGATGCCATAAGATAGCCCTACCCGATAGACTTTAATACATTTTTTATCGGGCCGGGTAATGTTATAGGTCCAGCGGCCGTCATCTGTGATTAAGACTAAGCCTGTGGTATCTACATCTAGCCGGCCCGCTATGTGCAGCTCAGAGACCTTGTCGATACCTGGAGCTTGCTTTAACAAATTGAATAAGGATGGATAATCGCCATCGCTATTTGAACAAATAGTCGCTGCAGGTTTATGCATCAGCAGATAGCGAAATGGTCGAGCCTTTAGCCTATCTCCGTTCATGGTAATGATATTATTTTCATGAACCTGAGTTGATTCAAGGGTTATGATTTGGTTATTCACCATCACTCCACCCTCTTGTATGCAGCGAATGGCTTCGACCTTGCTTAATTCGGTACTTTTACAGACAAATTTATCTAGGCGCATAATAACAACAAAAGTAAGAATCAAAAGTAAGAATCAAAAGTAACAACCGGTAGGATAGCTATTATCCTTGTCCAAGAAGATTTAGCAACGGACTCGAGAATAGAGGGAAATTCTGCTAAGTTTAGGGATAAGTGAATAATAGTCACACCTGCTAGTTAGGTGGGGAGACGATTGGTCATTAAAGTTATTAAGAAGTGATATTTCATAGACGCTTTATATGATTAAGCGTTCAATAGCTATTGTAAGTAAACCCATTAGATATACTGCCCTTGAATGATGAAAAATCTTAGCTCTGCCGATAAGTTATTCAGCTTAAGAAATACGCTAAGCAATATCCGCTTTCCCTTATTTTGGCAGATGTTATTAGCGATGACCCTAGTTCTATGCCTATCAACTGGGGTGCTTTGGGGCTATTTGCAGTTAAACTTTAGCCAGTTAATGCAGAAACAAATTGATACCTTCGCCCATACGATCACTCAACAGGCGGCAAACAGTGCCGCAGAGATGTTAATGGCCGATGACCACCTCGCTTTGTCTTCCATGCTCGAAAACTTGGTACGCAGCAGTAACAATATTATTTCTATCTCCATTCAGGATAATGCGAATAAGACCGTTGCTTTAGCGTTGGCCAGTCAAGCTGCTGGGGGTTCTGAAATAAAAAATACTAGTAGCGACTATCAGACTGATATTCTCTTTCATCAAATAAAAGCAGGTTCCATCCAACTTAGCTTAGATAATAGTGCCATCAGAGACTCTCTCACCAAAACGTTGCGCGCTCTAGGGTTAATCCTGATCGGTATCGTCTTATTGGCCATTGGCAGTAGCATTTTAATTGCAAAGAAATTAACACAATCTTTAAAACAGCTGCAATCGACAACTCAGCAGGTAGCAAAAGGCAACCTCAACCCCTTTTTACCTCATGTTAATAATAATGAAATTGGCGATTTAGTTAAAAGCTTTGAGCACATGTTACAAGGCCTACGGGATAAAGAATCCATTGAGAACAAGTTCAATACCTTTATTTCAAAAGACATTGCCAAGGATATCTTGTCTGATCTGAAGCAAGATAAAAAACCCTTAAAGAAGGTCAATGGCTCAGTATTATTTGTCGATATTGTAGGTTTTACTCAGCTTAGCGAAAGCCAAAGCCCGCAAAGAATTGCCGATATACTGAATCAATATTATTCGCTTTTACATCAAGCGAGTAAAATTTATTGGGGCAGTGTTGATAACTACATTGGTGATGGTGCCATGCTCACCTTTGGGGTGCACGTTGATGACCCGAAACACACAATTAATGCTATATGTGCAGCCAAGATATTCATCCGCTTAAGCAAAGCTTTGAATCAATACCGTATTAAAAACCAGCTTCCCGAGCTGCATTTCAGATTAGGCTTACACTGTGGTGAAATGCTAGCAGGCGCTATTGGTAATGAAGAGCGTATGCAATTTACCATCAGTGGCGATACCGTCAATGTTGCAGCTCGGCTGTGTGACTTAGCTAGCCCCAACAAACTCATGATTAGTGAAAGTATTTACCAGCACCCAGCGTGCCATTCATTATTAGTCACTGAACCGAGTGAGAGTTTTAGCCTCAAAGGAAAGACCCACCCTATTAACTGTTTTAACGTCATTGCTCTAGCCCCTAGATTTAATCGTTTATTAATGCAGCAAGAAAACGAGCTAATAGCGATGCAAGCCTATGATTAACTACCCTACTTCCCTTTTATTGGTATGTGGCACTTTATTGCTAACAGCGTGCGCCAGCAGTCCGAGTTTTTTTGCCTACCCAAATACCCAGCAATTAATTGAGCAGCACAGGTATCAACAGGCTATCGATCAGATCATGGCTAAAACACCCATAGACCAGGTATTATTGCTTAAGGTTAAAAAATTAGCGGAAGCACAACGACAACAACAAATAAAGAAGATTAGTCTGCTAATAAAACAAAAAAAATGGGGGCAAGCTCGAGAGAGCTTGGCTCAATTACATGATAAGCAACCCAAGTTAGCTTCTTTCTCTAGGTTAAAGTTACTTATTGATAACGCTCAGCTCGAAGAAGAGCGGCTCATCAATACTCAACAGGCTCTGCTAGAGGCGAACTTGCTTAACATTAAATTTATGCAACAAGACCTATCTGATCGTATACATCACAATAGACTGACTTGGTTCTCTAACAGTAAAAGCTTAATGGCTCAAAAGCAGCAGCTAGCGGAAAAACTTTTACACTTATCAACCCAAGCACTCATTGTTAAAGATTATAAAAATGCTCAAAAAACCTATGAGAAAGCGATTGAGCTTGATCATAAATTAGGGGCTGGTGAAATAACACAAGCAATCAATGAAGGACTCAGTCATCAAAACAATGAGGCGATTAATGAACGTCAAAACTCCCTGATCAAACAATTAAAATCTGCTATCTCAAAGCTGAATTTTGACGACATATTGAAAATCCAAGCGATATTATCCAATGAACCTTTCCATGGCTCTGAGGTTGAGGATGTCCTTATACGCGCAAAAAAAACTCGCCAGCAGCATGCCCTAAAGCTTGATGCAATGGCATCAAAGGAATATCGAAATGGGAATATTTCAATGGCGGTGACTCAGTGGCAACAAGCGCTCAAATTAACCCCAGCAGAGATCAGCATACAAGAGAAGTTAATAAGAGCACTGAAAGTACAGCATAAGCTAGAAGAGCTGACGCCAAGCGAAGAGTAAGGTCTATAGGCCTGTTATAACGGTGGATCTACCCGATCGGAGACTGAAGTATTCACTCGGAACCAACCTGCAATAGAATAGCGATCGCGATTAGCCGCCAATACTTCGTGAGGAAACTCTTCACTCAAAAAAGTCACTAGCGTGCCAAATAATGGCACAACTTTTACACCCTTTTTATCATGATCATCAGTATAAATGACGAGTTCTCCACCATTCGATGGTACCCAGCCACGATTAAAATACGCCACCACAGATAATACCCGATTGGCTTCGCCTCTGAACGCATCGTAGTGACGTTTGTAGTAGTCCCCAGGGCCATAATGGGCAAAGTGACTTTCGAACGAAAATAACCCTAGAAATAAACGCCGATTTAAGAAGGTTTGCAAACCCGACGACCAGTCTAACCATTGCTTTCCTGCTGGGGTTTCCCCGGTAATCCAACAGATTTCGTCGGTTCTTACAAAATCGTTTTCGAGATATTCATCCCCCCTGCCTATACCGGCTTTTTTGAACTTCTCGGCTGCTAGGGCCTGTTGGTTAATAAATAACGTATTGGCCAGATCTTCAGGTAATGCTCCATGGCGTATGCTGTAGCCTTGTTTTTCAATATCTTGAGCAATAAGAGCAAAGAGTGTTTCGTTATTGGTTGAATCGCCATCTGCTGATGAAAGTTGGTTTAAGGCTACCAAGCTATATACCTTTATTATAAATATTAGATCGAATGGAAAGAGTGAGGCATGACCCTAAAAGGTTAACTTGCTGAAAGGTTATCTTAGGGCGATACATTAACCTGCTGACCTAGCAGTAGGCATAAAATAAGGCGCGCACAGTAGCATGATTATTGCGGAGTAGATATTAATGAATAGGTGAGGTTCGAGGGAATATAGTGACTATTTGATCGAGCTATTTATGCGAGCTATTTATGCGAGCTATTACCTTAAGGGTAGGGACAAGGATGCAGCATAAATGGTGAGGTAGCTATATTGAGGTAGCTGTATTGAATGGACTAACTTTGGAGTTTACACAAAAACAAAACAGCGGGCGGCAAAGCCGACCAACTGTTTCACGTGCTTAGGCTGAGGCTTAGATAGCAACAACTTTATTTGCACAAGGGCCTTTTTGGCCTTCGCCAATTTCGAATTCAACCGCTTGGCCGTCATTCAAAGTTGCGTAACCGCCACCAGCTTGGATTTCTGAATGGTGTACAAACAGGTCCTTGCCGCCATCTTCAGGTGTAATAAAACCGAAACCTTTATCGGCATTAAACCACTTAACGATACCTTTACTCATTTTCTTTACTCTTGATTATTGGTGAAATATGTAAGTTGTATTCGAATTCACCCATTCGAATACAAAGACTTGATAAATCTTGTAACAAAGCTGCATAACAGCCCGATTAGCTGCATTTACCATAATCTAGCTCAACAATCACATGAATGCGAGCAAATTACAACTAGTTGCCATCTTTGTGAGATGTCTTAACATCATTTCTGAGTGAATCTTGTTCAAGCCGATACTAAGATGGCGAGTTTTATCCAGTTTTATGTCGTCCTAATTAAATCTATTTTTAATTAGCGATGCTCTCGCGGTACTCGCTAGGTGTCAAACCCGACCACTTTTTAAAGGCTCGACAAAAGGTCGTAGGGTTATTGAAACCAATACTACTCGCAACTTGCTTAGTGGATTTATGTGAGTGATACAGCAAGTGTTTCGCCATAGTAAAGCGTACCTCATCTAATAGTGCTTGAAACGAGATACCATCTGACTTCAGTTTTCGCGTTAGGGTTCTATGGGAACAAGATAACAAATCGGCTAATTGATCCCGATTAAGAAAGACTCCTTGTTTGGCCTGCTGGTGCATAATGCGCCGAGCTTGAAAGCTAGTACGGCTTTGCTGCTCATATTCTTCTTTAGAAGCCTCTAACTGAGCAATATAAAATGCCTGCATGGATGAATTAGGGCTTTTAATCTTTTGTTCTAATACAGCGATAGGCAGTCGTATCTTATTGTCCGGTGATAAGCTGTGTACTGGCGATTCAAACTGTTGCTCTAACTGTTCTTTATAGTCCGAAATATCATGACTGATAAAGTACTCACTTTCGACATCAATACCTAAGCGTTTACTATAAAAATTAAATGCACAGAAGATTAATTCGATCAGACTGGCTTCTATTTTTTTAAAATTAGCCAAGGGTAGTATCTCTATATCGAGGTGCATTTCAGTATGAGTCATACTGAAATCAAAGCCAGGTATAAAGAGATCGGCATAGCGTTGAAATAAGTTAAGTGCTTGCTCTGCATTATCGGCATTGATAATGGCTAAACCTAGCATACCTAACGTATCTTCTTTAAAGTGAGACAAAATTTGTAGACTAAAAGGACGATCTTTTTTCGCCAGTAAATGCCCCAGAGTCAATAATAAGCTCACTTGATCACCGTCTAAGCGAGCATCTGGGTCTTGTAAAATATTAGTAGGAATATTGAGCAGATCTAACACTTTGACGATCGAAAAACTGATCGCCGATCCCTGAATTATAGGCTCAATAAAGTCTTTGGCTAGCTGGCTATAAATTGCGGGAAATTTTAATACGCTAAGTTCACTCATACTAGGCTATTTACAAGACGTCTATTTATGGCAATACAAGCAGAATAAGCACATTGCGCTAATTACGCAATGCCTAGTCGCCCCATCACTTTTCCTACCAATCTTGATTCATCAATATGATTTGGGTGGAAGCTGGGTTTAAAATAAGCCTTTAAATCTTTACTCAAGTTAGGGTGCTTAACGAGCATTTGTTTGTGTGTTTGTTTCAATAATTTACCTGCTTCTTTTTTACTGTAACCATCTTGAATTAAAAAGTGTTTAACCAAACTGCTTGATGTTAGATGAATAAAAGCCATCGCCCCTAGGTAACCAATCACACGCAAAGGATAGTTGCCATTACTCTCTTGATAAACATCAAAGGCAATGGCTTTATGCTCAATCTCTTCTATCGCATGCCACTGTATTAAATCACGCATTGCCGGATGTGATTTTTCAATATCGTCATCATTCAGGGTGCAAGCCCCTAAGACTGCGGTCAAATGTTCCGCTCCAGCGGTCAATGACAGGCGTAATCCAGCAGGTAATACATTCCGCATTTTTATAATAAAGTTATCCAACTTATTAAGTCTTTCACGAAAGTCATAACCATTTTGCTCAAGCACATCAAAAAACTTTTCATGCTCAATGGCATGCTGTGTTTCTTGCCCAAAAAAGCCTCTTGCCTGCTGTTTTAAATCTGGGTTATCAATTTTATTCAGGCCATCACGTACCGCTCGCATAAAAAAGCGCTCACCTTCGGGAAATAGCAGGTTTAAACCATCAAATAAATGACTCTTAGCCAAGCTTCCATTCATGTAGTCTTTTGGCACATTGCTAAAATCAAAACCCATTTTGCGTACAGGAATCGTTGAATCCCCGCTATACCTTGTACTTAAAACCTTCATAATATTGCTCCTTCTTAGCCGTCTTATCGCTATAACGAAGTATGACTATTAGGTTAGCCCAAACCATCAAAATAGAAGTGACAAGGTATGAACATATTGTGCCAAATTAGGATTTCGCTAGCGTATCTCTTGCAATAGCTCGCGGGCAATAATCACCCGCTGTATCTCACTGGTACCTTCATAGATAGAGGTAATACGAACATCGCGACTATAACGCTCCAACGGGTATTCTTTGATATAACCACTACCACCCATGAGCTGTAAGGCGGTATAACAAGCTTGATTGGCTTTTTCGCTGGCAAATAACTTAGCCATGGAAGCTTGTTTAGAAAATGGCTGACCTTTTTCCTTAGTATCAGCCGCGTTCATTAATAATAAACGCGATGCTTCTAAGTCGGTATAGGCATCGGCCATCATCCACTGTATCCCTTGAAAATTAGCAATAGGCTGGCCAAATTGCTGGCGCTCTGTGATGTAGCTGCGTGCATAGTCCATGGCGGCAAGGCCAATTCCCAGAGCCATGGAACCTACCCCAATACGACCACCCGCTAATTCACTCACCGCCACTTTGAAACCTTGGTTCAGCTCGCCCATTAGCGCATCCTTGGGTATACGACAATTATCGAATACCACTTCGTTGGTTGATGACCCATGCTGACCCATTTTTTCTTCAGCTTTTGATACTGACATCCCAGGTAAGAAGCCTTGGGAATCTTTTTCAACCAGAAAACAAGAGATGCCTTTACCCCGCGGCAAGGATTTATCAGTAACGGCCCAAACAATAAATATTCCCGCATATTCGGCACTGGTAATAAATTGTTTATTGCCATTGAGAACCCATTCTTCACCGTCTAAAACAGCCGTGGTTTTCATGTTAGAAGGGTCAGAACCCGCCGTGGTCTCGGTGAGGCAAAACGCGCCTGCAGAATATTCGCCACTGCACAGCTTAGGCAAATATTTTTCTTTCTGCTCTTCTGAGGCCACTACCTGAACCACTTCCGCCACCATGTTATTAACCGACATAGTTACCGCCGTGGAAGCACAAGCTTTGGCGATTTCAGTAATTGCCACACTAAAGGCAACCGTACCGACCTCTGTGCCGCCATATTGGCTATCGATATTCAGACCCATAAACCCCAGCTCAGCGAGTTTATGAAGATTGGCTAAGAAAATTTTACGGCCACCTTCACCGCCTAATGAATCAGCAACGGGGGCCAACTCTGCTTGCGCAAATTTTTGTGCCAGCTGCTGAATCATTAACTGGTCGTTATTCAGGGTCATATCCATGATGTAACTCTCTTATAATTATTAATATTTATGTTTTAAAAAATTACTTTTTTATAATTTCAATTACTACCGTTTTCACGATAATGTTTGGGGGTTTGCCCAGTCCACTGTTTAAATGCTCGTGTAAAACCAGCCGGTTCGTTAAAGCCAATTTCTCGAGCAATGTGATTAATCGCAAGCTCTTTGTTATTTAATAGTTTGATCGCATGATTTTTCCGTAGAGTATCTTTTATCGTTTGATAACTGCTATTTTCTTCTTTTAAGCGCCGGCGTAAGTTACGTGAACTCATATTAAAATAAGCGGCAACTTCTTCAATCAATGGCATATTTTCAATCGAACTATCCCCTCTAATGTCGCCCATGTAATTCATTACTTGAGTTGTAAAAGTGCTGTGAAACATCGGTTTACTGAGCAAATCAGCAGGAGAATTTTTAAGGAATCGTATTAACTCGCGCTCTTTTTGCTTAATTGGCAATGAGAGTGCACTGCGTTCAAAAACAATACTGTTTTTTTCTTGGTTAAAGCGGCAATGACACGGCAATAATAAGCTATATTCATTCACATGATCTGGTGGTGGGTATTTAAAGTTGGCATATTTCAATGGTACTTTTTGCCCCACCAGCCAGATAGAAAAGCGATGCCATGCCAATAAAAAGAATTCAACAAGAAAGTGATCTGGGTCCAATGACTCATCGTTTACAGTAAATTCCATAATGGCTTCGTCATCGGTTTCGGTAAACGTCAGCTCTATATCATTACGAATCGTCTGATAAAAATGCGTGCCTTGCACTAACGCGTCTCTTAATGTCTGACACATAATGGCTTGCCTTGCCATTATGGCAAATACCCCCTGCTTACACCTTTGCTGGGTGAATCCCATAAACTCGTCATCCATGACCTGCCACACTGAGCGAATGAGATTCGTCGCTTTTTCCGGTGGTAGCCGCTCACTACTGACTTCGGGCAAACCCGCCGCCTGTAGCAATGCCCTAGTATCGTAATTTAACCGCTTCGCCCCACGAATGATCACCGCGAGATAATAAGGCGAGATAGTCAGGGTCTTTCTGTTTAGCATAACTTAACCATAACTGCTGTGTATGCAGTAAAGAATATGTCCGTTTAAGATATTTATCTTAGGTTATTTGCGCTTTAATTCCTACGCCATGTCCGTTTTAGGTAATTAATTAGCCTTTTATGACATTGCACCCCTAGTCAATTTTAGCCACTATCTAACATAGATTTCTAAACAACATTGCTAGACAAGATCGCTAGACAAGATTGATAAACAATCACTCATTCGTTTATTAAAAATAAAAAAGAGGATTTCAAATGAATATTCAAGGTGTACCAGCGGTTGTAACGGGCGGTGCTTCAGGTTTAGGTGAAGCGACGGCAAGATTTCTAGCCAGCCAAGGCGCTAAAGTGGCCGTATTTGATGTTCAAATGGATAAAGCCGAAGCCGTAGCCAAAGACATCGGTGGTATCGCCGTTTTTTGTGATGTGACTAGTGCCGAGAGTGCCGCAGACGCTATGCAAACGGCTAAAGATGCTCATGGCGCCTGCGGCATTGCGGTGAATTGTGCGGGTATTGGTAATCCTGGCCGTATCATTGGCCGTGAAGGACCAATGTCACTCGACTTTTTTAATAAAGTTATTCAAGTTAACTTGGTCGGTTCTTTCAATATTTTGCGTTTGGCCGCTGACCAAATGAAAGATCGTGAAGCCAATGAAGATGGTGAGCGCGGTGTGATAATTTCTACTGCATCCGTTGCCGCGTTCGAAGGCCAAATTGGTCAAGCCGCTTACTCAGCATCAAAAGGTGGCATCGTCGCCATGACCTTACCCGCTGCTCGTGAATTGGCTAAATTTGGTGTGCGTGTATTAGCCATCGCCCCCGGTTTGTTTATGACGCCGATGATGGAATCCTTTTCCCAAGAAATTCAAGATAGCTTAGCAGCAACGCTACCTTTCCCATCTCGTTTAGGTAAGCCTGAGGAGTTTGGTCGCTTAGTCAGAGACATCGTAGAAAACCCAATTCTTAATGGTGAAGTTATTCGCATCGATTCGGCTTTACGCATGGCTCCTAAATAGCCTCTACCTAGCATAACTCTTTATTTTCAATTCCGGATTTAAAACTCGGCAGTTAAATTACAAAAGGGGTTAGATTTATTATTGGGTAATTGTGGAGCAAATATCTAAAACAGGGATGTTTTAGCTAAGGCTACAGGGCCGTATTTACGCCGCTTTGCGGAACAATTTCCAATAATAAATCGTTTTAGAAACCAGATTTATCATCAACTTAAACAAGTGTGAGATAACCCATGACAACTGAAGCGTATATTTTCGATGCCATTCGTACCCCTCGCGGGCGCGGTAAAGCCACTGGCGCATTGCACGAAGTTAAACCCATTACCTTGCTTTCTGATTTATTAATCAGCCTGCAAGAACGCAATCAATTCGATACTCAAGCCGTAGACGACATCGTTATGGGTTGCGTCACCGCGGTTGGTGATCAAGGCGCCGTGATTGCCAAAACAGCCGCCCTTGCTGCCGGCTGGAAGGATGATGTAGCCGGTGTTGTACTTAACCGTTTTTGTGCTTCTGGCTTAGAAGCGGTGAATACCGCCGCCATGAAGGTACGTTCAGGTTGGGAAAACCTAATCGTTGCCGGCGGTGTTGAATCCATGTCACGGGTACCCATGGGCAGTGATGGTGGCGCTTGGGCCATGGACCCTGAAACAAATATTACTACAGGGTTCATGCCTCAAGGCATTGGCGCTGATTTGATTGCAACACTGGGTGGTTATTCTCGCGAAGACGTCGATGCATTCGCTGTGCGCTCACACCAAAAAGCCGCCGCCGCTTGGGAGAAGTCAGCCTTTAAAAAATCCATCGTGCCAGTGAAAGATCGTAATGGTTTTACTATTTTGGATCACGACGAACTCATTCGCCCAGACAGCTCGATAGAGACTTTAGGCAAATTAAAGCCGTCGTTCAAAGCCATGGGTGACATGGGTTTTGATGGCGTAGCAAAACAAGCTTATCCACAGGTTGAATCCATTACTCATATTCACAGCCCAGGCAACTCTTCTGGCATTGTTGATGGTGCCGCTGCTGTATTAATTGGTAGCGCAGCCGCCGGTAAACAATTCAACATGAAACCCCGTGCTCGCATTGTGGCAACCGCAGTTGTTGGCTCTGAGCCCACTATTATGCTCACAGGCCCAGCACCTGCCGCGCGTAAAGCGTTAAAAGTTGCAGGCTTAGATGTATCTGATATTGATTTGTTCGAAGTCAACGAAGCCTTTGCCTCTGTAGTGATGCGCTTTATCGACGAAATGGGTATCAATGAAGACACCGTTAACGTCAATGGCGGCTCTATCGCTATGGGACACCCATTAGGTGCAACCGGTGCGATGATTTTAGGCACCTTATTAGATGAACTCGAAGCTCGCGACTTAAAAACCGGCCTAGTGACACTTTGCGTTGGTGGTGGCATGGGCATAGCAACGATTATTGAGAGGGTGTAAAAATGAGTTCCGTTATTTATGAAAAAGATCAGAATAATATTGTTCATCTAATTCTTGATAAGCCTAATGCCGGCGCCAACTTAATGGACAATGAATTTACCGATTCATTATCTGCAGCCGTCGCAAAACTCGGTGAAGATGATTATGCCGGGGTTATTTTTCGCTCAAATAAATCAACCTTTTTTGCCGGTGGCAAGCTAGATGATTTATACACCACTCAAAAAGACAACGCTCACCTGCTTTACGACATGCTGGATCGCTTAAAGCGCGCCATGCGCGAAGTCGAAACTCAAGGGAAGCCGGTTGTCGCTTGTATCAATGGTGCTGCATTAGGCGGTGGCTGGGAATTAGCATTAAGCGCTCACTACCGCATTGCATTAAATAAAGCTGTCACTTTAGGCTTACCAGAAGTCACTCTAGGTTTATTACCCGGTGGTGGTGGTATTGTTCGCATGACCCGTCTATTAGGGTTGCAAGCGGCGATGCCTTATTTACTAGAAGGCAAGCAGTTTAAGCCAGAAAAAGGGTTAGAGCTGGGCTTAATTAACGAGATTGCTGAGTCCCCAGAAGCGATGCTTGCAGCCGCGATTACTTGGATTAAAGCAAACCCAACAGCGGCGCAAAAATATGATATGAAAGGCTACAAGGTACCAGGTGGATTACCTAGCCATCCTGCATTAGCCAAGATGCTACCCATTGTACCGGCTATGGTTCGCGCTAAAACCAAAGGCACACTGCCAGCCCCCGAGTCGATTGTGGCCGTCATGGTAGAAGGTCTACAAGTGGATCTTGATACCGCGATGCGCATCGAATCACGTTATTTTGTTGAGCTAGCCTGCAGCCAAGTAGCTAAAAACATGATCGGTACTTTTTGGTTTCAGTTAAATCAAATCAAAGCCGGTGCTGCGCGTCCTGCCAATATTGAACGCAAAAAAGTTAACAAAGTAGGCATCTTAGGTGCGGGCATGATGGGTGCGGGTATTGCGTACTCTTCTGCCGCTAAAGGCATCGACGTTGTGTTAAAAGATGTGTCGCAAGAAAATGCGGACAAAGGCAAAGCCTACTCTGAAAACATCGTCAACAAAAAACTAAAGCAAGGCCGTATAACCACTGAAAAAGCGGACGTTTTATTGGCTGCTATTCTAGCCACTGATAAAGCCGAAGATCTAGCCGGCTGCGACCTAGTCATTGAAGCGGTATTTGAAGATCGTGGTTTAAAAGCCAAGGTGACTGAAGAAGCCGAAGCGCAACTATCACCTGATGCCGTCTTTGCTTCAAACACCTCGACCTTGCCAATCACAGGTTTAGCGCGAGCATCACAGCGCCCTGAAAACTTTATTGGTCTGCACTTTTTCTCACCTGTGGATAAAATGCCATTGGTTGAAATCATCTGTGGTGAAAAAACCTCGGCTGAAACCTTAGCGCTTGCTTATGACTACGTTCAGCAAATTGCTAAAACTCCGATTGTGGTTAACGATAGCCGTGGTTTTTACACCTCGCGGGTATTTGGTACTTTCGCTAACGAAGGCATTGCCATGTTGGGCGAAGGTATTTCTGCGGCGGCCATTGAAAATGGTGCTTTTTTAGCCGGTTTCCCGGTGGGTCCACTCGCAGTAACCGATGAAGTTAGCCTAACGCTAATCGACAAAATCCGTAAGCAAACCAAGCTGGACTTGGAAGCCGAAGGTAAAGCGTACGCATACCACCCTTCTGAAGAAGTGGTTGATCAAATGCTTGTCATCGAGCGCGCGGGTAAACTAGCCGGTGGTGGCTTTTATGACTATCCAAAAAATGAAAAGAAATACCTTTGGGCTGGCTTAAAAGACAAGTTTGAAAAAGCCGATAGAGAAGTTGATCTAACAGAAATTCAAGATCGCTTACTCTATATTCAAGCCATCGAAACCGTTCGCTGCCTAGAAGAAAACGTTTTAACCAGCGTGCGTGATGCCAACATAGGTTCCATCATGGGCATTGGTTATCCGGTTTGGACAGGGGGCATTTTGCAGTTTATTAATCAGACTGGCTTAGAAGCTTTTATTGAACGCGCTGAATACTTACATGAGAATTTTGGTGAGCGTTTTAAGGTGCCTGACTTGTTAAAAGAGATGGCTAAAAACAATTTGGTTTTTGAAGATAAATAGTTTTGATTATACAAGATTCCTGATTGAGTATTTCTTCCGCAAAACGGCGTAAATAGGTCACAAAGCACATCCTGTACTTTGCCCTTCGGGCAACCAGGTTGTGCAAAATGAGTGTCCCGCCATTTTGTCCCTGTAGCCTTAGCTAAAACATCCATGTTTTAGATATTTGCTACAGAATTACTCAATCAGGAATCATCTGGTCATATCAAAACCATCATAGAATTATATTTAAATAATAAAAATAACTAATAATAAACTAACAGTAGGGAATAAAAATGATTAAACGTACTGCATTTGATTCTGAACATGACATGTTTCGTGACAGCTTCCGTAAATTTTTGAAAGAAGAAGCGGTTCCGTTTCATGAGCAATGGGAAAAAGATGGCCAAGTTTCTCATGAATTTTGGAAGAAAGCGGGCGCACAAGGTTACTTATGCCCTACCGTACCGGAAGCCTACGGCGGTTCAGAAGCTGACTTCCGTTATAACGCCGTGATATCAGAAGAAGTGGCGAACTTTGGTTTAACCGGTATTGGTTTTAACCTGCACTCCGATATCGCCGTGCCGTATTTAATGGCTTATGGCACCGAAGAACAAAAACACAAATATCTACCGGGTTGCGTAAGCGGTGATATTGTTACCGCCATTGCCATGACAGAGCCAGGCACAGGTTCCGACTTACAGAATGTTAAAACCAACGCCGTACTGAGCGACGATGGTGAGCACTATATTTTGAATGGTTCAAAAACATTCATCACCAACGGTCAGCTTGCCGACCTAGTGATTGTGGTCGCTAAAACCAATCCTGACGGAGGTTCAAAAAGCAGCAGCCTATTATTAGTCGAAACCGGTATGGAAGGTTTTGTAAAAGGTCAAAATCTGCATAAAATTGGCATGAAAGCGCAAGATACCTCGGAATTATTTTTCCAAGATGTCAAAGTGCCAAAAGCAAACTTATTAGGCGAAGAAGGCATGGGCTTTATTTACCTGATGCAAGAATTGCCACAAGAGCGTCTATCCGTTTCATTAGCCGCGGTATCGTGCGCCGAATCGATCTTGGCACAAACCATTGACTATGTGAAAGAGCGTAAGGCCTTTGGTAAAACCATTGCGTCATTCCAAAATACGCAATTTAAACTAGCAGAGATGTCGTCTACGGTCACTATGGCCCGCGTCTTTATCGATAAATGTTTAGAGCTGCATTTAGATAAAGAGTTAGACTCTGTGACAGCGGCTAAATTGAAGTTATTAACCACAGACATTCAATGTGATGTGGTGGATGAATGTTTACAGCTTCATGGGGGTTACGGCTATATGTGGGAATACCCTGTAGCCCGCGCTTACGCCGATGCTCGTGTGCAGAAAATTTATGCGGGAACCAATGAGATCATGAAACTTATTATTGGCCGTGACTTGATTAAGTAATGAGTTAAGTAACGGATTAACAACGATCAAGCGACAAAATAAAAAAGCGGGCTAACCAGAGTTTTTCTGGCTAGCTCGGCTAAGATCATTTAGGGCTAGCAATGGCCCGCCAAACCATTTCAAATAGCACATTGGCCCGCGCTGCATTCGATACTTTTTTACGACGAATTTGTTGCACCTGGGCAAAACGAAAGACGACACCGTAGACGATATCCAGAATAGCCACCTTGTCGACCTCTGTCGTCAGCTCTCCTGATGCTTGGCCTTTTTCAATTAAATCCAGCATAACATGACTGATCTTGCGCTGGTGAAACGACTCATCCTGCATCCAAGCCTGAAAATGAACCATGCTCATAAACAGTTCAACACTGCGTTCTTGGCGCTCAAAAAAATCCAACATCAACCAGAAGACTTTGCGGCATTTCTCTTTAGGGTCATCCAACCCCTGTAAATGATCGATCAAACGATCACTCAATGCCGACAGCACTCGATCTCCACAAGCAATCCATAAGTTTTCAATAGAACCATAATAGTTATACAGGGTTTGCAAAGAGCAATGCGCTACCTTAGTGATATCGTTAAAGGTCAAAGTACTGGAATCGCGCTCGGCGATTAAGCGCATCGCGGCTTCTTCTATCCTCTGTTTCACCAGAGGCCTTACCTTAGTACTAGGCTTTGATTTTAGTTTTGATTTTGGTTTAGATTCATCTACCGACATACGCTACCTATAGCCACACCAAAAAGTGTAATGTAATTACATTTTAATGCCATTTCCAGCCTGAAACAAGTTCATCCGTTGACACAAAACCTATTACTAAGCATATTTATTGGAACAATTCTAAAAATAAATAAAACACCAAGTGTAATTATTTTACACTTAAGAGGTAGCAACAATGTCAGACGCACTCATATTTGATGCCGTACGTACTCCGCGTGGCAAAGGCAAAAAAGACGGCAGCCTGCACGAAATCACGCCGATTCACTTACTGAAAAACATGTACGACGCCTTGCAAGAACGCAACAACCTAGACACATCAAAAGTTGATGATGTGGTATTGGGCGTGGTAACGCCGGTTGCTGAGCAAGGTTCGTGTATTGCGCGCGTATCGGCACTTTATGCGGGCTGGAATGAACGTGTTGCTGGGGTTACCCAAAACCGTTTTTGCGCCTCGGGTTTAGAATCCGTCAACATGGCGGCAATGAAGATCATGTCTGGCCAAGAAGATCTCGTCGTTGCCGGTGGTTTAGAAAGCATGTCGCGCTGCCCAATGGGCTCCGATGGCGGTGCTTGGTACATGGATCCACGCGTTAATAATAGCGTGCAATTTATTCCTCAAGGTATTGGCGCGGATATTTCAGCCACGCAAATGGGCTATAGCCGTAAGGACGTCGATGCGTTTGCGGTACGTTCACATCAATTAGCCGCGGCGGCTCAGAGCGCGGGTCACTTCTCTCGCTCTATCGTGCCAGTGCGTGATATCAACGGCGTGATTGTATTGGATCATGACGAAACCATTCGTGCAGGCACCACAGTTGAAAAACTCAGTGGATTAAAAGCGTCTTTTGAAATGAGCGGCAAGATGGGCTTTGACGCTACGGCGCTACGTAAGTACACCGACCTAGAAGCCATTGATCATGTTCACCACGCGGGTAACTCTTCCGGTTTAGTGGATGGTGCATCATTAGTCTTAATTGGTAGTGCCGCTGCGGGTGCTGCTCAAGGTATGAAACCTCGCGCTCGCATTCGTGCCTGTGCTGTTGTGGGTTCTGATCCAAGCATCATGCTAACCGGTACGACCGCGGCCTGTGAAAAAGCATTACAAAAAGCCGGTATGACGATTAACGACATCGACCTGATGGAAATCAACGAAGCGTTTGCTTCGGTACCCATGCGTACCTGTGAAGAACTTAAGTTCGATATGGATTTAGTCAATGTTAACGGTGGCGCTATTGCTATGGGTCATCCGCTAGGCGCAACCGGTGCCATGATTTTAGGCACAGCTTTAGACGAGTTAGAGCGTCGCAACCTATCGACCGCCATGGTTACCCTATGTGTGGGCGCGGGTATGGGCATCGCAACGATTATCGAGAGAGTTTAAGCATGAGTACAGATATGAACAAAAATAACGAACAAGCCGTACAGACTAACCTTGATCAAGACGGTATTTTAACCATCACTTTCGATATGCTAGGCCGTAGCGCTAACGTATTAAACGATGAGCTAAGCGATGGCTTCAATGCGGCGGTTGCGGAAATTGAAAACAATACAGATGTGAAAGGCGCCATCCTTACGTCGGCTAAAAAGGATTTTTTAGTCGGTGCCGACATCGACAAAGTCTTTGCCATCGAAAAACCAGAAGAAGCGATGACCCTAGCCGACGATTTCAAAGCTATGCTGCGTCGCATTGAATTAAGTGGCAAACCTGTAGTAGCAGCACTGAACGGTTCAGCATTGGGCGGTGGTTATGAATTAGCCATGGCGTGTCATCACCGCATTGCACTGAATGAGCCACGTATTCAAGTAGGCTTGCCAGAAGCTAAGCTCGGTTTATTACCGGGTGGTGGCGGCACACAGCGCTTGCCTCGTATGATAGGTATTCAAAAAGCATTACCGTTATTATTAGAAGGCAAGAGCTTACGCCCAGACAAAGCATTGTCTAGCAAGCTGGTCGATGAGCTAGCAGAAAGTCGTGATGAGTTATTGAGTAAAGCAAAAGCTTGGTGTTTAGCCAATCCTTCAGCTAAACAGCCTTGGGATGTGAAAGGTTTCCGTTTCCCGGGTGGAGATTCTAAGCACCCAGCTATTGCACAGCTTTGGGCAATCGCACCTTCCATGACCAATGCCAAAACACAAGATAACTTCCCCGTTGTCATCGATATTATGTCTTGTGTATTTGAAGGTGGATTAGTCGATTTTGATACTGCTTTGAGCGTTGAGAGCCGTTATTTTGCCCATGCAGCAACCTCGCAAACCGCTAAAAATATGATTAGCACTTTCTGGTATCAGTTAAATGCATTAAATAAAGGGGCTTCACGCCCCGAAGGCATTCCACATACAAGGATTAACAAGCTGGGTGTCTTGGGTGCTGGCATGATGGGCGCGGGCATTGCTTATGTGGCGGCTAAAATCGGCATTCCAGTTATGCTTAAAGACGTCTCGCAAGAAGCGGCAGATAAAGGCAAAGATTATTCTGCCAAAATCATGGACAAAAAAGTGTCCCGAGGCCATGCCACTGCGGCTCAAAAAGATGAGCTATTAGCCTTGATTACGCCAACCGCAGACGTCGCTGATTTGGCCGGCTGTGATTTAGTGATTGAGGCGGTATTCGAAGATCGTGGTTTAAAAGCCAAGGTGACCCAAGAAGCCGAAGCGGTTATGGATCAAGCAGGAGTATTTGCTTCTAATACCTCAACACTGCCGATTACCGGTTTGTCGGAAGCCTCTGCTCGTCCTGACAACTTTGTTGGCCTGCACTTTTTCTCCCCTGTCGATAAGATGCCTTTGGTAGAGATTATTCGTGGTGAAAAAAGCTCACCCGCTGCGATTGCCAAAGCCTTCGATTTTGTTCTGCAAATTAAGAAAACGCCGATTGTGGTTAACGATGGTCGTGGCTTCTTTACTTCGCGCGTTTTCACCAGCTACATCGCTGAAGGTGGGCTACTTTTACAAGAAGGTCAGCACCCACGTCGCATTGATATGGCCGCCATTAAAGCCGGCATGCCCGTCGGTCCATTGACCGTATTGGATGAGGTGAGCTTAACTACCCCATTGATTATTATTGAGCAAAACCAAAAAGATTTGGGTGATGCTTATGAAGCGGTTGGCATTGAAGATATGCTGGTCAAAATGGTGCGCCAGTTAGAGCGTACCGGCAAGAAAGATCAAAAAGGTTTCTATGATTACGACGATAAAGGTGGCAAGAAGCTTTGGCCTGGTTTAGCTGAACACTTCCCACTGGCTGAGCAAATAAGTGAACAGGATCTAGAAGATCGTCTATTATTCAGCCAAGTGATAGAGTCTGTACAGGCGTTTGCAGAAGGCATTGTGACCAACGTCGCTGATACCAATATTGGTAGTATCTTTGCTTTAGGTTTTGCCCCTCAACACGGCGGAGTTCTGCAGTTTATTAATGCTTATGGCATGAAAAACTTTGTCGCTCGTGCTGAAGAGTTGGCCGCTCAATACGGCAAACGATTCACCCCACCGGCCTTGTTAAGGAAGATGGCGGACGCTAACGAAGTATTTGTGTAGACAAGTATGAGCCGCATATTTTGCGGCTCTATTTCAACCTTTCAGTGGAAGAATAATAATGAATGCAGCCGCACATGACTCAGAAACCCGACGCCTAAGTCCAGTCCATTGTTTATATCACTGGGCCAAAAAAACACCCAATAGTGTGTATTTAACGCAACCGTTTAACGATGGCACTGTCGTTGATTATACCTGGCAGCAGACATTAGATCAGGTTGAGTCCATGGCGGCTTATCTTAAGTTGTTAGCATTACCTGCTAATAGTCATATTGCGATTTTAGGGAAAAATAGCGCTCATTGGGTGATGGCCGATTTAGCAATCTGGATGGCTGGCCATGTGAGTGTTCCTCTATACCCCACACTCAGCGCTGATACGGCTCAATACGTATTGGAACACAGCGAAGTTAAACTGATGTTCATTGGTAAGTTGGATGGCAAAGCGGATACTTGGTTTGATGTTAAAGAAGCGATTCCATCAGATTTACCTTGTATCACACTGCCAATGGCACCGGATGTTAGAGAGCAAAAGAGGGGTAAGTCTTGGCAAGACATTGTAACAAGTACAACACCTGTTAAGGCTATGAAGTTACCGGACCCTAATAGTCTAGCAACCTTAATCTATACCTCGGGCAGTACCGGTAAACCTAAAGGCGTTATGCACGATTTTAAAACCTTAATGCATGTTGCCAATAATATGGAAAAGCAATTCGGTTTAAGCCCAGATGAGCGTTTATTATCCTACCTGCCCTTAGCCCACTGCCTTGAGCGTATCTTAATCGAAACCATGTCGTTGTATATAGGTTGCCATGTTTTCTTTGCTGAAAGCCTAGATACCTTTGTGGCTGACTTAGGTAGAGCACGCCCGACCTTATTTATTTCAGTGCCCAGACTGTGGATGAAATTCCAATCTGGGGTTAACGAAAAAATCCCACCCGCTATTCAAAAGATTTTATTCTCTTTGCCAATCTTCGGTAAGTTTGTACGTGGACGAATATTGCAGCAACTAGGCCTTGATCAAGTGCAGCTAGCAGTAACCGGTTCTGCACCACTGCCACAAGCGGTTATCTCTTGGTATCAAACCCTTGGCTTGGATTTATTAGAAGGCTACGGGATGACAGAAAACTCTGCTTACTCTCACCTTAATCCGGCTGGTGATAACCGACTCGGAACCGTAGGACTACCGTTAAACGAAGTAATTTGTCGTATTTCCGACGCAGGAGAAGTGCTATTAAAAGGCCCTGGCAACATGTTGGGCTATTACAAAGAGCCTGAAAAAACCGCAGAAACTATGACAGATGATGGTTATCTTAAAACCGGGGATTTAGGTGAGATCGATAGCGATGGTTATCTAAAGCTTACTGGGCGGATTAAAGATATTTTTAAAACATCAAAAGGAAAATACATAGCCCCGGTGCCAATTGAATTAAAGCTAGGGGAAAGCCTTTCAATTGAAATGGTATGCGTCGGTGGTGGCATTCTACCGCAACCCATTGCCATGGTGGTACTCGATGAGGAAGTTCAAAAAACACTTCATAAAAGCGGCGATCGCTCAGCACTTCAAACTGAATTTGAAGCATTGCTTGAACAGGTTAATAGCACATTAGAGTCCCATGAAAAATTAGGTTTTATCGCGGTTATGAAAGAGCCTTGGACTATGCAAAATGGGTTATTAACACCCACAATGAAAATCCAAAGACATAAAATCGAAGATACTTATGCTGGTGAGTTTGAGAAATGGCAAAAGCAAAATAGCAAAATCGTATGGCTTTAAACTTAACTGGCAAATGCGCCAGCTAAGAAATTAAAGGAATAACTTTTTATTCCATAACTAAAACTGTTAATTTTTATCAATAGTTTATTTTTAAGTTAAAGTATAAGGAAAATAATAATGATTAAACGTACTGTCTTTGAATCTGAACAAGAGATGTTTCGAGATAGCTTCCGTAAATTTTTACAAGAAGAAGCAGTTCCTTATCACGAGCAGTGGGAAAAAGACGGACAGGTATCTCGCGAACTTTGGCGTAAAGCCGGTGAGCATGGTTTTTTATGCCCTACGGTTCCTGAAAACTACGGCGGCGTCGGGGCAGATTTCCGCTATAACGCCATCGTTGATGAAGAAGTCGGCAACTTCGGTTTAAGCGGTGTGGGTTTCAGCTTGCACTCGGATATTTCTGTCCCTTACATCATGGCTTACGGCAGCGAAGAGCAAAAACAAAAGTATTTACCAGGCTGTGTTAGCGGCGAAATCATCACTGCCATTGCCATGACAGAGCCGGGTACAGGCTCTGATTTACAAGGTGTAAAAACAAACGCGATTCTTAGCGAAGATGGCAGCCACTATGTATTAAACGGCTCAAAAACCTTCATTACTAACGGTCAAATGGCTGACTTAGTAATTGTTGTTGCTAAAACCAACCCTGAAGCCGGCGCTAAAGGTACCAGCTTATTATTGGTAGAAACCCATAGTGAAGGTTTTGTTAAAGGCCAGAACTTGAACAAAATTGGTATGAAGGCTCAAGATACCTCTGAGTTATTTTTCCAAGATGTAAAAGTACCAAAAGAAAACCTATTAGGCATGGAGGGCATGGGCTTCATCTACTTGATGAATGAGCTAGGCCAAGAACGTTTGTCGGTTTCTCTATCGGCTATCGCAGGTGCTGAATCTATTCTTGCACAAACCGTTACCTACGTAAAAGACCGTAAAGCCTTTGGTCGCTCAATTTCTTCTTTCCAAAATACTCAGTTTAAATTAGCTGAAATGTCCGCTACTTTAACCATGGCTCGCGTATTTGTTGATAAGTGTTTAGAACTTCACCTTAAGAAAAAATTGGATTCAGTAACAGCGGCTAAATTAAAGTTACTAGCCACGGATATTCAGTGTGATGTGATTGATGAATGCCTACAACTACACGGGGGTTATGGTTACATGTGGGAATACCCAGTAGCCCGTGCCTATGCGGATGCTCGTGTACAAAAGATCTATGCCGGTACTAATGAAATCATGAAGCTAATTATTGGCCGTTCCATGATTTAAGTGCTTGCTTTAAGTGCTT
>CAXIBC010000002.1:0-95937 GCA_964022115.1 uncultured Oleispira sp.
CAGGTAGTGATTGATGGTCAAAACCAAGCGCAGTTAATCAGCTTGTGGGGCAGTGAAAAACACCCTGACTGGCCATTAAGTAATAATGGCTCAACGATTGATACTGATTATATTGCGATTAAGGGGCTGGTATTAATTAATTCAGATAATGAAGCGCTACGTATTAATAACAGTAAATACATTAAGTTAATTAATATCGGTATTGGGCCGTCGTCGATAGATCATGGTGCTTATGCCAACGTCTATATTTATCGATCTCAGTATGTCTTGATCGAAGGAATGTATGTTTGGGGTCATGGCCGTTATAAGATTCAATTGAAGAACTCTTCGAACAGTATTGTGCGTCGTAGTATTGCGCGTATCGATGATTACATCGGGGGCGAGCCGATTGGTGGTTTTATTTCTTATTGCTCTAAAAATATATTATTTCAAAATAATATCCTGATCGATTCTGATCACTCGAACTATTGGGGCAATCATAATGAAATTATTAACGCCTTTGGTGTGCCCGCAACCAATTGTGAAGCTTATCCTGAGTTTAACGAATTTAAACGTAATATCGCGTTAAATGTGCATATGGGGCTGATGAATACCGATGCCCGCCAGAATGTAAATCCAACCTTATGGGAAGATTTAATCGGTTGGGATTTGAAGCCTAGTCGTCATAGTGGAGGCTCTGGTAGCGTAGTGCCTATTTTATCCGGTGTGGGGGCCACGGTGACCAATCGTATGACCTTAGGCCAGGTTAATAGTGAAGGTAGTTACTTTATGTACTCGCGTGAGAAAGATTCTACGGTTAAGAATTCGATCTTTCATCAAGTAGGCTGGGATGGTAGTGATGTCGTTGATCAAGGTGCCTTAGTGCGCCGTGGTAGTGGTGGCCAGTTCTATTTATCGAATAATAACTTAGCAGACTACGCTGGGGGAATTACCGATCCAGGTGGTGTTGGTTCGCCATCAGTGTCGAATACTTTATCGCTAAGTCCGGAACTTAAGTATATGACTATGTTGCCACGTGATTCGGCACTGCGTGATAGTGGTACCAATAATGACAGAGTCGGTGCGGAAGTAATGACTATGCTCGGGGTGTCAGGTACTTTTTATGGTGAAGAGGGTTATGATTCAGAAACGGGAATTCCTATGTGGCCTTTCCCAAATCAAGATCTAGCGCATAAATATTTCAGTAGCTTTTCACATTCAGGGACCGATAGAGAAGGTGGTTCAGCAGGAATTGATGGTGCCCGTGGTTTTGCTGTAGAAGATCAAACTATGAGTAATTATATTTGGACTTATCTTGGCGCTCCAGTGCCACCTTTTGGTGTCTCAGGGCTTGCGGGTAACGAACAAGTGAAGTTACTTTGGAATGCATCAGCACCTATCTCGCAAAGCCAGATTACGGCCTACAATATTTATCAAGTCGTGGAGGGTAATGCATTGTTATTAGACAGTGTGGCAGCGAACGTCTATGACTATACGGTGAAAAACTTGAGCAATTATCAGACTGTGCAATTCGCTATTACTGCGGTACGTTCAGATGGTATTGAAAGTGATTACGCTTATGCAACGCTTGATACTCCAGAAGAGAAGCCAGCGCATTTACCGCCGGTATTATCCATCGACTAAGAGGCTTAGTTTATAGACTTTGTTCATAGGCTGATTCGTCGCTTAAAAGCACCACGGGAATCCTTCTCGTGGTGCTTTATTATTTTACCCTGATAACCCCTTGGCCTGTCCTATTCGTACTAAAACCAGTTCAGACTTGGCCTTTCTTGCTGCCGTTATAACGGCCTTGTCCTAAAGTCCACAGGATCAGTTGTGATAAAACCGTCTAGTCTACGTTAGTAGTAAAATTAAAGGTGGTTAATTAATGTAGACTACTAGATTTAAATCCCCGCGGCTGTCAAAAGAGTTTGAGCAACGCTAATCTAAAGCACACAAATGGTAATGAGCAAAAAGATGTGAGCTTAGTCGCTAATAAATTGATAGCTAAGTTAGTAAATAAATTATTTATTTTTGGGGTGCTCATCGTAATTAACCTAAGCTCACAGGCGACAGAGAGCTTACCTGTAATAACCGTTTGGAACTACTATTTATCACCTCCTTTTCTACTTGATGATGATACCGGTTTAGCATCAGATTTTGTTAATCAGATGAATAACCGATTAGGAAAAGACTATCAGTTTGAATTAGTTAACTTGCCGAGAGTACGATTAAACCAGCAGTTGGCTGATGGTAAGCAAGGTATGGTCTTGTTTTCTCATTGGTTATGGCTTGAAGAGCAGCCTAAAAATAAATATTTATGGAGTCCCGCTCTTATTAAAGACCAGAATCTTATTGTTTCTTTGCGCAGAAAGAACTTTCAATATAGTGGCCCTGAGTCATTGCGTGGATTAAGGTTTGGGGCGATTCGAGGCAGAAAATATTATTCATTAGAAACGCTATTAAATAATAATGAGCTGCTACCTGTGTATTTGAATAGAGAAAGGCAAGCGTTGCAGATGTTATTAGCAGAACGAATTGATGTGACTAGCCAGCCGGCTTCTTTAGTAAGTTATTTAATAAAAGAGATGGCCATCGAAAAAGATATTGCTTTGGCTGAAAAACCCTTGTTCACGATCAATCGTCACATCATGCTCACGTCTAAAATGAAGCAGTTATATAAAGAATTATTGCCTCAATTGATAATGCTTAAACAAGATCCTTTATGGCAGGCCAGTTTGAAAAAGTATCATTTAACCTCGGCCGATAAAATTGCCTTTTTAATTAATCTAGGCATCAAGGGCGCTTGCACAAAGAGTGTAAATAATACCATGGCATAAATAATAGCTTGTACTGTATACCAGCCTGGTACGGTAGCGGGTATGGATAATGCCAAGGCTATGCCGACACCACCCCGCAACCCTCCCCACATCATCACATTCTGATAGCTCAATGGTATTTTTTTTTGCCTAGGAAGAAAATTAATCAGAGGGGTAAAAGCATAAATAATACTAGCGCGGCTGAGGGTGGCCGCTATAACTCCTATTAACATCGCTAGCCATTGTTCTTTAAACATCTCTAGGGTGATGGTAACCCCCATTAATACAAAGACAATCACATTGGCGATGTAAGCGTTTAGCTGCCACAGTTGAGAACTGAATTTTTCTGTTTGCTGAGACAATGTAATCCTTTTTCTTCTCACCTCCCCTAGCCACAAACCACTGACCAGCACCGCAACAATACCGGAGACATGGAAATAATGTTCTGCAATATAAAAGGGGATAGCCATGGCTAATAAGCTAATGACAGCGCGGCCATTATGACTCGGTAGCCAGTCATATAATACTGAAAAAAGATAACCTGAAATCAGGCCAATCAACAACCCTCCAGCGACGGTAATGATGAATTGCCAGCTGGCTTGCTGCCAACTCATTAGCCCACTACTGTGACTCAAGGCGACGATTAGTAGGCCAAAGCATACAACGGCCGTAGCATCGTTAAATAGACTTTCTCCTTCGACTAAGGCGGTTAAGCGAGCCGGAGCGCCGATGGTTTTAAACATAGCAACCACAGCAACAGGGTCGGTTGCCGCTAAAATCACACCGGCTAATAGCGCAGTGAGCAGTGGAAATGCCTGCGGGTAACCCATGGCTACAAAAAGCAAATAGCCGCTAATTAAGGCAGAAATTAATAACGCCGGGATGGCAAAGATCAATACCGGTAATAGGTTTTGCTTAACCAGTTTGAGCGGCATGTGATAGGCAGACTCGAATACTAAAATAGGGACAAGTAAGTGTAAAATGATGTCGCGAAAACCTTGCCAACGTAAGCCGGTATCAAAGCCTAATCCGATCCAGATTTCTGAGCCAATAAAACCTGCAACTACCAGTACGGCGGTGAAAGGGAGTGGACTATTTTTTAACTTTGGCTCTATCAGTGCCGCGAATAATACAATGGCCAATAATATGATAATCACTGCCGGCATAGAGACCTCGATAGAGCCTAATAATAGAGATGTTAGTTTATTTTCGGTAAGTGGGACGGGTCATTGTCTTCAAAAATCACTTGATTGCGCCCTTGGGCTTTAGCCACGTATAAATAATCGTCGGCGTGTTTTATCAGTGTATTTTCGCCTTCGTAATAGGCAGGAATACAGCTCGCAAGACCAATACTCATGGTGACGGATAACAGGTTGCCTTCCCATTCGACTTGAGTTTCTTCAATTTTTTTACGAATACGCTCGGCGACTAAAAAGGCACCATCTTTAGGCGTGCTAGGCAATAATACGGTGAACTCTTCGCCACCATAGCGAGAGACAGCATCGCTGGGCCGTTTAACGACTTCTTGAATAGCGCTAGCCACTTGTTGTAAAACTTTATCCCCAGCTTGATGGCCATAATCATCATTAAATTTCTTGAAGTGATCAATATCCATAATTAATAACGAGATCCAAGATTTCTCACGATAGGCACGGCGGTATTCGGTAGGCAACTTTTGGTCAAAGTAGTGCCGGTTTTTTACTTGGGTTAAGGAGTCAGTCACTGACGCGTATTGCAACTGGTCATTCATGATTTCCAGTTCTTCGGTGCGCTCTCTCACTTTATTATCGAGCTCTTGGTTGGCTTTGATTTGAATATCAAGCAGACGATCTTGGGTTTCGATGCGGGCTTTGCGTTCACTATTTATTTTGTCGGCGAGTCCTAATGCTAAGAGTATGGCTTCTAGGATGGCGCCGATTTCAATAGCGTGCTCGGTGAAATGATTGACTGGTAAAAAGCCAAATTTTTGTCCCGCGTATAATAAAAACCCGATCAGCAAGGTAGACCAAGCAATAATAAACATCATTACTTCTCGGTTATGGCTGCGTAGCCATTCTTGCACTGTGGCAAAGATAGCAATAATGGCGGCAATAATTGCCAGTGCGGCATTGAGGCGTATCATCATTTCATAAGCAAAAATGAGCGATGCGAAGGCGCTACAGATACCTAATGCCGCTAATAAATTAACGATTTTATCAAGATCTGGGCGTATTTCTTTTAGGCGTAGAAAGTGTGAAGTAAAGAGCGCAGCAAAACAGATGATAAAACCGATCAGGAAAACAACGGATAACTGGTGAATGTGTGGACTATTAGGCCAGAGGTATTGGTAAGACCAGCCATGAATACTGGCCATAAATAGAGTGAAGCAGCTAAGGTAAAGTACATAATATAAGTAGCTGCGTTCACGAACAATCAAGAAAATAACCGCATTATAAAAAATCATGCTGATCAAAACGGCATAGAAAGCGGCACTCATGGCATTTTCTATTATTCGATTTTGCCAAAAGCTATTTTCAGGAAGCAGGGATAATGACAGTTGCATTGAACTGCTAGTTTGCACATGTAAATACAGTGTATTTTTATTTTCACTATCGATATCGAGGGGGAAAACAAATGCTGGCTGCGCCATCGGTCGCTGCGCGAAAGGAAGTTTATCACCACTATGGAATTCTTGGATTAATTCTTCGCCAGAGAATAAATAGAGATCTAGGGTATCAAGCAACGGATAATTGCTGCGTAGAAACCAAGGGGTGTGAGTCGTATAAAGATCTTTTAAGGTGATTCTGAACCAATAATGATCAGGATCAAAACCAAAGCTGGTTTCATCAATGCTAGTCTTTTGCCAGACCTCCGCTTTTAGCTGCATTACTTCTGCTAAAGACAATTCTTGGTCATGGCTGAAATAATGAACTTGATCAAAATGATTGTCAGGTTTGTCGTTTCCAAGTTGCCCTGTAAACGCAACGAGGGAGGTTCCGAGTAATATTAATAGTATTCCAAGCTGTTTCAGCATGTTTGAGCTATATCATGTTGGCAAAAGATAATATCAGTATAGTGGCTGATATTGAAAACACATGCTCTTGTTCAGATAAAGCATTACTAATTAGAAGGGTGCGTTATAATTGTCGGCAGTTTAGTGATCAATACAATGGGAGTAGCTGGCATGAGTTTTAGTGGTACCAATCGACACTGGTTTATAATCGGCGCTGAATTTCCTGTTGGTCAATGTTTAGCAAAGCTAGCCAGTGAGTTAGCGCTTCCTTACTCAAGCCGTCGCTTAGACAGTCGCGAAGCACCGACTGTCCCTATGGGGATGTCCGCGACTCCTTTGGCAATCATTGCAACTAGCGGAGAAGATGAGGTTTCGGCTCAGCACATAGCAGAGTGGCTAACCTTGCTTATTGAGCAGGATATTCCACTGGTTTTATTATCATCGGCCAAGGTCTTTCAATATAACGAAGTGGGCAGTCTAGAAAATGATGATAGAACCGGGGATGAGCATTTAATCGCACTGGAAGATCAAGCGCGCATGCAATTACGTCATGTGATACTTAGGGTTAATCAACCCTTTAGCTTATTAAGTGGTGATTATGCGGTGCAGTTACTGGCGCAAGCGCGTAATCAAGATGGCCTAGTATTGGATAACTTGATCCGCATTGCTCCTACTCCCGCTGACGATATTGCGCAAGTGATCCATGCCATGCTACAGCAGGTAGATTGTGATGAATCGTTATGGGGAAGCTATCATTATTGCAGTGTTGAAAGCACCACAGAATACGCGTTTGCCGAAGTCTTATTAGCGGAAGCACGCCAATATGAAGACCTCGCTCACGTCACCTTAACCGAGCTGGATGATGATGAGTGTGAGCCGAGTGAAACCATCTTGGATAGTAAATTAATTAAACATACGTTTGGGATTAAGCCTAAACCTTGGCGCCAAGCACTCAGTCGTTTAATGCGCCGTTATTATCGGGCGGATGAAAAGTCCGAACAAAAATCGAAAAAAATACGCAGTTAATAAAGAGAGCGATATTAATGACTTCTTGTGATTCCCCGGCATTAGCACAAGGTTTAGTGCCATTAGAAGATGCGCGCTCAGTGTTAGCCCAGCGTGCAATGCAATATGGTGTACTGGCCGCGATAGAAACCTTGCCACTGGCGGTATTATTGAATCGGGTTCTGGCAGAGAGTATTAGTTCAGCGATTAATGTGCCGGGTTTTGATAACAGTGCGATGGATGGTTATGCGTTACGCCTCGCCGACTGCCAGCAGCAACTGGCAGATAATGGCAATATCATTATGCCGGTTTCGCAAAGAATTGCAGCGGGTGATGCACCGAGTGTATTGCAAGAAAATACCTGTGCTCGTATTTTTACCGGTGCGGCGCTGCCAGAGAATGCTGATGTGGTCGTTATGCAAGAGCAGTGTGCAGTGCAAGCAGATGGCTTAATTTGTTTCCCTGCGGATCTAGTCAATGCCAAACCCCAGCAGAATATTCGCCCGGCGGGCCAAGACATATCGATTGGGCAAAATCTATTTCAGCCTGGGCGCATTTTACGGGCTGAAGATCTTGGGGTTTTGGCTTCTATGGGCTTTAGTGAGGTTAAGGTTTATCAGCGCTTAAAAGTGGCGGTGGTCTCTTCTGGAGATGAACTGGTCGAGCCAGGTCAGTCGTTAGCGGCGGGTAAAATTTATAATACCAATAGCTTTACCTTGATGGGGTTATTACAGCGCATGGGTATGGAAGTGGTCGGTCCCTTCTTTGCACCTGATACCTTTGTCGATAGCCAAGCTATTTTAACTCAAGCCAGTGCCGAAGCTGATGTCATTATTACCAGTGGTGGAGTTTCTGTGGGTGAAGAAGACCATATTAAAGCGGCTATTAATAGTGGAGGCCATAACGGGGGTGAGCTAGAAATGTGGCGCTTGGCTATTAAACCAGGTAAGCCATTTGCGCTAGGACATTTCAATCAATGTCCGGTATTGGGCTTACCGGGTAATCCTGCCGCTGTGGTGGTGACTTTTTATCAATTGGCGCGTGACTTTCTATGGGCCATACAAGGCGCTGAGGCGCAGCCATTATTAAGATTAAAAGGTAAAGCAAACTTTACTACTCACAAGTCCATCGGCCGCACCGAATTTTTACGCGCGCGCTTTAATCAGGGGGATATCAGCATCTTTAATAATCAAAGTTCGGGTATTTTATCCTCTGCGAGCTGGAGTGATGGTTTTGCGTGTGTACCGGCCGGTAAGGTGATCAGTGATGGCGATGAAATTGATTTTTATACACTCACTACCGCCCATGGGCACGGTTAACTATGTCGAGTACAGCGCTAGCTAATTCAATAGCAGTCAGTGGCTTAATTCTCGCGGGTGGTGAAGGGCGGCGCATGTCGGGTCGAGACAAGGGGTTAATGACCTTAGGTAATCGACCCTTAGTTGAATATGCCATTGATTGCTTAACCCCACTGGTTGACGATTTAGCCATTAGCTGTAATCGCAATCGGGCTTTATATGCTGATTACCACTTGCCTTGTTTAGTGGATAACGAGGCTGACCCTGGTCGTCATTTTGCTGGCCCAATGGCTGGGCTTGCGACTGGGCTTAAATACGCTAAGCATGATTGGTTATTGGTGATGCCTTGTGATACCCCTTTAATGACAACGCGAATTATGGCGCAGTTGATTACAGAGATCGCTGCGGATACGGCTGAGTTAGCTAGCCCTGTACAAGCGGTGATCTTTTCTTATCAAGGCCTACAACCTTTGCATGGTTTGTATCATAAAAGCATGCTGCCGATTTTTGAGCAGTGCTTAGCCGAAAATAAAAATGCTTTGCAGCGCTTATTACGTTCACTGGACAGTATTAAGGTACTCGCGGCGCAAGCGACTGAATTTAATTTCAATAATGCCAACGATGCAGAAGAGCTGAGTCGCATGGAAAAATTACTGGCTCAGCAGCGCACTCAAAATTAATAACAAGGTTGGACATAACATGGATTTAACCCATTTAGATGAAAAAGGCCAAGCACGCATGGTCGATGTGAGCGAAAAAGACATCAGCAAGCGTGAAGCCCTGGCACAAGCCGTCGTCACTATGCTGCCGAATACCTTAACCATGATTACCCAAGGTAAACACAAAAAGGGTGATGTGTTAGCGACCGCACGTATAGCGGCTATTCAAGCGGCGAAAAAAACGTGGGAGCTTATTCCTATGTGCCATCCCTTGATGATCGCAGGAGTGAAAGTTGATATTCAAGCCATTAATGAAACTCAGATACGGATTGAAGTGCGCTGTAAAGTTGCCGACCGTACTGGGATTGAAATGGAAGCGTTAACCGCAGCGTCGGTAGCGGCCTTGACCCTATATGATATGTGTAAAGCGGTTGATAAAGGCATGACCATAGGCGATATTAAATTACTGCAAAAAACCGGCGGTAAAAGTGGTGATTGGCAGGCAGAGAAGTAATTGAGGTAGATGATGATTAATGTTTTATTTTTTGCACGGTTAAAAGAAGACGTTGGCCAAGGGCAGATGCAATTGGACGATAGTTTTGTTGGGCAGAGCATTGCTCAGTTGCGACAACATTTAATTGCCCAAGGCATGAGCGCATTACAAGACGACAGTATTCGTATGGCTTTGAATCAAAACTTTTGTTCCGCCGATCACAAGATCCAAGCCGGTGACGAAGTGGCTTTTATGCCACCGGTTACAGGCGGGTAATAATGTCTTTGATCGCACGGATGCTAGGTCGCGCAGCGGTTATGCTAAACCCTAAGCAAATATTGACCGCCTTACAGACCATTGATGACGAGGCCAAAATTGAACGTAAACGGCTAAATGATGATGCCGAAAGGCTGCGGGTATGGTGGGTCATTATCGTTGCCTGCATCAGTTTATTGCTGGTGCACTATTTAAAATACGCCAGTATTTTATTTGATACCTTACGTTTATTAGAAGGCTGGTTCGAGATTAAAAACCAGCAGTGGTCGCGTGAGTTTTACCAGCATCCCTATCGCGAGTTAATGGGTTATCTGTGGTGGGGTGGGTGGAATATTCTCGGCTTCTTGATCATTCCTATGCTGACTATTAAGTTTGTTTTGAAGCAGCCATTAAAAAATTATGGTTGGCAAATGGGGTCAATCAAGCAGCACTGGTTAGCGTATGTATTATTAGCCAGCCCTATTATGTTGTTCGCTTTTTTAGTCAGCTTCCGAGAAGATTTTGCTCATCATTATCCCTTTTATAACCTGGCCCATAAAAGCTGGCTCGATTTAATTTTGTGGGAATGCATTTATATTTTGCAGTTTATTGCGGTTGAGTTTTTCTTCCGCGGATTTTTAGTTAACGGCTTAAGAATTCCTTTTGGCAGCTTATCCATCGCTGTGATGTGCTTACCCTATTTGATGCTGCACTTCCCTAAGTTGTGGTTAGAATCGTTTGGTGCCATTTCGTTTGGCTTTTTACTGGGCATTTTGGCCCTACGATCTCGGTCTATTTGGGGAGGCGTTGCGGTGCACGTGGCGATTGCCTTAATGATGGACGGTATGGCCATGATGCAAACGAAAGGTTTTCCTGAGCAGTTTATGCGCTAGCGTATATCAGGAGAAGCGGATAACCGTTTGAACAAGATTTATTAAGCAGATATCACTCAGCCTACCTTAGCGCTGATATTATTTTCTAGGAGCATACAATGATTAAAGCCTACGCAGCCTTTGAAGCCGGTGGTGAATTAACAGAATTTGAATACGACCCTGGCCCACTTGATGATCATGATGTCGAAATTGCCGTAGAGTATTGTGGCATTTGTCATAGCGATCTCAGTATGCTGAATAATGAATGGGGCATTACCCAATATCCCTTTGTTCCTGGCCATGAAGTCGCCGGAAAAGTGAGTGCTATTGGTAAGCATGTGACTAAATTTAAGCTAGGTGATCGTGTAGGGCTTGGCTGGCACTCGGGTTATTGTAATGATTGTAATACCTGCCTTGAAGGGGATCATAACCTTTGCAGCAGTGCTCAAGGTACTTTAGTCGGCCGCCATGGTGGCTTTGCTGATAAGGTACGTGCACAAGCGACGAGTATTGTGGCCTTGCCCGATGAGCTCAGCAGCGAAAAGGCCGGGCCACTATTTTGTGGTGGTATTACCGTTTATAACCCTATGGTGCAGTTTGACCTAAAGCCAAGCGCCAAGGTGGCGGTTATTGGTATTGGTGGTCTTGGCCACATGGCGGTTAAATTCCTTAATGCTTGGGGCTGTGAAGTGACGGCTTTTACCTCCTCCGAGGCTAAGCGTACGGAAGCGCTATCCTTAGGGGCTCACAAAACCCTGAACTCGCGAGATAGTGAAGAGCTAGCGGCGGCGGCGAATTCTTTTGACTTGATCTTATCCACAGTGAACGTAAAGCTGGATTGGGGTAACTATATACAAACCTTAAGGCCGAAAGGGCGCTTACACTTTTTAGGTGCACTATTAGAACCGGTAGCGGTTAATGTCTTTGCTCTAATGGGCGCACAGCGTTCTATTTCGAGCTCACCCGTGGGTAGCCCAGCAACGATCGCACAAATGCTGCAGTTTGCTGCCCGTCATCAGATTGAGCCAGAAGTGGAGGTATTCGCTATGAGTGAGGCAAATGCGGCAATTGATCGCTTAGAGCATGGTAGCCCGCGTTATCGGGTTGTCTTGAAGCGATAACTTATAATAACTCTTGGTTATAAGCCATAACCAAGATAAAAGCTTAAACTGCTGTGATTGATAACGGCGATGAATAAAGGTGAGTCAGGGGATTGCTCGCCTTTATTTTTGTCTTCTTATTGAGCCTGACTATAATCAATGTTATGAAGCTATTTTTCCTGTTATTTATCACCTTAAGTACGGTCGGCAGTGCAGCCATAAGTACTTCTGTGCTTGCCGATGATGTGATTAAGGTATCGGTAGGCATGTATCCTTATGCGCCTTTTGTTGAGAATAAAGGCAATGGTATAGAAGGCATGACCATTGACCTTATTGCCGCCCTCAATCAACTGCAAAAGAAGTATCGCTTCGAAGCGATACTTATTCCTCCTAAGCGCCGTTATCAGTCATATCTCGATGGTCATTACGATGTCATCTTTTACGAAAATAAAGCCTGGGGCTGGCACGACATAGACATAGCCGCGTCGAAAGTTTATCAGTACGGAGGTGAGGTCTATGTCGCGTTAAAGCAGCCTGGGCGAGGGCAAGAATACTTTGATGATTTTAACGGTAAGCGCATGATGGGGGTATTAGGTTTTCATTATGGCTTTGCTAATTTTAATGCCGATGAAGGTTATTTAACTCACCACTTTCAGATGCAACTTTCTCACGATAATAATAAGAATCTCACTAAGTTACATAAGGGGCGAGGGGATATAGTCGTAGTGACTAAAGCCTATCTTGAGCGTTATTTATTAGACAATCCCGAAGTAAGAGAGAAGCTATTAATTTCCGATAAACTCGATCAAGAGTACCATCATAGTGTTTTAGTACGCCCTGGATTGGTCCCTTCCGTTGCTGAAATCAATACTATGCTAGAGGCTCTTGAAGCATCAGGGGCGCTTACTCGATTATTTCTAAAATATGGCATAGAACCCTAAATCACCCTAGCGCATAAACTTCTCATATTGGTCAACGACTCTTATCCCGAATGACTAATAAGCGAATTTCAGTCATATCCTCAATCGCAAAGCGAATGCCTTCACGGCCTATACCTGAGTCTTTAATTCCTCCATACGGCATATTATCGACGCGCCAGCTGGGTACATCACCAATTATGAGACCACCGACTTCGAGCGCATCCCAAGCTTGAGTCATCTTATAAAGGTCACGGGTAAATAGGCCGGCTTGTAAACCAAACTTGCTCTCATTCACAGACTGCAAGGCGTCATTAAAGTTGGAAAACTTACTGAGTATGGCGACAGGGCCAAAGGCTTCTTCACTATAGAGCTTTGCCTCATGGGCAACATCTTCTAATAGCGTAGCCTCGAGCATAGACTCTACTTGCTGGCCACCGACTAATAGCTGGGCACCTAAATTAATGGCTTCATCAATCCATCCTTTAAGCCGATTAGCTTGGACTAATGAGATCATAGGGCCAATGAAGGTTTCTTCGTCTTTCGGATCACCCATTTTAAGTTGTTTAGTCTGGGTGATGAGCTTTTGTTTAAATTCATCATACAAGGATTCGTGGACTAGGATTTGTTGCACCCCAATGCAGCTTTGCCCAGACTGATAGAATGCTCCGAACAGAATTCGCTCGATAGCATCATCGAGATCTCCGGGATGATTATTGGTATCTTCATCGACAATACAGGCCGCATTACCCCCGAGCTCCAGAATCACAGCTTTTTTTCCGGCTCGAGCTTTTAAATCCCAGCCGACATCTGGCGAGCCGGTAAAGCTTAATAATTTGAAGCGCTCATCCGTAGTGAATAAATCTGCTTCAGAACGTGAGCAAGGTAAAATAGAGAATGATCCTTTGGGTAAGTCTGTTTCCGCTAATACTTCTGCAATGATCAAGGCACCGATCGGTGTACTGCTAGAAGGCTTTAATACAAAAGGGCAGCCCACGGCTATGGCGGGGGCTATTTTATGGGCAGCTAAGTTGAGTGGAAAGTTAAAGGGAGAGATGAACGCACAGGGACCAATAGCGACGTGTTTATACATGCCGGTATAACCTCGGGCACGGGGAGTGACCTCTAGGTTCATGATCTCGCCATTAATACGAACCGACTCTTCTGCGGCAATACGAAAGGTATCGATTAGACGACTGACTTCACCCCGAGCGTCTTTAATGGGTTTACCCGCTTCGATACATAATATATCTGCTATTTCTTCTGCCCGTTCGGTAAAGCGTTTTACGCAGTGATTAAGAATATCCTGACGCTCATAGGGGGCCATCTTGCGCAGCGCTTCTTGGCTCGCGCAGGCGGCGGCTATGGCTTGATCAATAATGGCCTCATCGGCGAGGGCGACTCGGGTCGCGATCTCGCCGCTATATTTATCCTTAACGGCTAGGTCGGTATTGGCAAAAACCGCTTCATTGGCTAAATAATAGGGGTAGTATTTGTTTAACATCTTGCTGACCTTTGCCCTCAATACTCCCTCTAAACTTTAGTACTGAACTGACGTAATTGTTAATTAAAATTTCATGACTCTCTGACAAGGCTAAGCAAGTTGCTCGCTATTGATCGTTGGCTGGTCATTAATAGCAGGAGTTTGTTGAATATTGGTAATGACAAAATCCATCAAGGCCTGCACTCGGCCGCCATCCAATTGAACCGGCGCTCGCATAATAATCTCAATACCATCTCCATGACCCGCCAAGGTGACAAATAGTGCCGTAGTTTCGAACTCAGGGGGAATAAAGTAACTTTTATCGGCTTTAAAGTGAGCGCTACTAAATTGCTCCATATTCAATAAACCCAAATTTGAAATAATTCCCGTGGTGCGGAAGCGGCTATTTTCGCAGCGTTTCTTGATCAGCCGGTTATTGCTATTACGGATGATGCGAGTAGGTACCCAGTTTAATAAATGGAAAGGGAAAAACTGAAAGAAGCGAGGGATTTCCGCTTCCTTTTTCTGGGCTAGCTGGCCTTGGATGTTTACATTCCAATCTTCAATTGTGTCATCAAGATTCACATCAATAATAATCCCTCCGGTTAAATTCGCGGTAGAGTGGAGATCTTTTTTATGTGGGCGCATATCGACAGGAATTTGAAAGCGAACACCATGCTGATTATTGAGGCGGGTATAACGCGCAATTTCCAATGCAACCTTGGCTAATAACCCCTTATGCTTACCTTTTAATGTTTGCCGAATCCAGCGCGAGGGAGCAACAGTATCTTGTGGCTTGCTTAATTGGGAGGCCCCTGTAGGTGCGACGACATCAGGGCCTAGATTATTGGCTTTAGCATGATTGTTTATCGATTGAGCCAATTGCATATCATTGATATGACTGTTTTCCCCAATCACAGCTTCACCTCGCAAGCAGCGAAAAACATCCGCAGCAAAATGCAATGTGCCACGGCCATCCATAGCTCCGTGATGGCTGCGGAAGATAATAAAGTATTTGTTATTATCACAATAGACTAATACAACTTCTGAAGAAGGGCCGGTTCGTACCGGTAAGGGGTGTAATAGAAAATCAGCATCATCGTTGCTGCGGCCATCCCAATTGCGATGAACAATTCGTAAAGGGGTTGAGTGATCACTATCAACCCAGCGACTAAAGCCAAGGTGACCGACCAGTTTCACGCGGCTACCTGGATTGGCATAAGAGGCTTTTGTGATAGCGGCTCTGAGTGTATCACTATCAATATCACCATAACCCTCAATGACCATCTGGTTTACACAAGGGCTATGTAATTGGCCATTTTTGTTACTATCACAACTTATATAGTAGCGTTCAATAGTGGAAAGAGGTCTTGTATACTTCATAGCATTAGCTCCATTTTTATTGTTATTTTTTGGCATCTTGCCAGCCAGCCTCCCAGCTAGAAGTGAGCACTTCATCTTGATAAGGGCTTGAGTTAGGTCTTAATTGTGGATGCTTAGAACTGCTACCGCGCTCGAAGCCTTTTTGATAGGCGATTTCGACTTGATCGGAATTAATCTGTAAATCTTCTAAAGACTTGCCCCACGTTTTTATCTTTATTTGCCATTCGTCTAATAGCAGGTAACTTGCAGGTACCAGTAGAAGGCTAATAAAAGTCGCAAAAAGTACACCGAATGCGAGTGATACCGCCATAGGGATTAAAAATTGAGCTTGAATACTGGTTTCTAAAATCAACGGCATTAGACCCGCAAAAGTGGTTAATGAGGTTAACAGGATAGGACGAAAACGTTTTTTACCTGCGGCGCAAACGGCATTAAATACAGCACTACCGTTTTTTCGTTGCTGATTAATAAAGTCCATCAAAACGAGATTATCGTTTACTACCACACCACTCACGGCCACCATGCCGACAAAAGACCAAAGGGTTAATTCCATATTTAATATCAAGTGGCCAATAATTGATCCTAATAAACCAAAAGGTATGGCAAATAAAACCAATAATGGTTGGCTATAAGATGAGAATAAAATAGCCATCATTAAATACATGACCAAAATAGCGATTAAATAACCTTTCATTAAGAGTGTTAAAAAAGCAGCGATGCTTTTTTGTTGCCCTGTGGTATTCCATCTTACTGCGGGATATTGAGCGATAAGCTTATCAAGTTGGTGTGTTTTTAAGTCGTTTTGAATGTTAAAGACTGAATTCAACTCAGGATTAACATAGGCACTGACAGAAATTATTCGCTTTTGTTCATAGCGGCGAATATTGTTTCTGCCTTGGCGATAATCTATATCGGCAATGGTTGTCAGGGGCACAAATTGATTATTATTGATGTGGATGGGTAGGTTTTCTAAGTGCCACATAGACGCGCGTTCGGTTTCGGGTAAGCCTAACCAAACACTAATTTCGTCATCTTCAGTTTGTATATTTTGAACGGTATCGCCTTGGTAGGCATTATTTACTTGTAATAAAACATCCTCTAACGTCATGCCTAGGGCAATGGCATTATCTTTAAGTTGAATATGGGCCTGCTGCTTGGCGGTATTAAGAGAGTCCTGTATATCAAATGTTCCTTGATACTGTGCTAGCTGTATCTTTAATGCATCAGCTGCTTGTTGTAACTGGTGTAAGTCATAACCAGAGAATTCAATATTAATATCGGGCTTGGCCGGGTTTAAGCTAGCGCTGAATCTTAATTGTTCAATATCGACGATATTACCGGTAAGTTCACGCCAGCGAGTGAGTAAGTATTGACCAGAGGTATTACGATGATTTGCATCGTTTAGTTCTAAAGTTACGCTAGCTATGTGATCGAGATCTTGCGCTAAGTCTTGGTTTGAAATTTTATCTTTAGGGCCAATCACTGCATAAACATGGGCTATTGCCGACTTGCCGTTATGCTGCGTTTCTAAACTTAATTGTTGTGCCGCAAGTTTTAACGTGTTCACTGCATTCTCGGTTTTAAGTCGAGAGGAGCCTTGCGGGAATACAACTCTTGCCGTCACAACATCGGCTTCAATAGCTGAGAACAAAGCAATCTTCATCCAGCCACTGCTGATTAAAACCATAAAAATAAGAAAGACCATACTGAAGCCTAGGATAACCGCGTTTTTATTTTTTAAACATTGGATCAGTACTGGTTGATAAAGGTTATTGATAAAGCGATCTAAACCTAAACTGAATAGATTTTGAATCTTTGTTAAAAATTTTACTGGCCAATGGCGAATACTATCACTTTCTTTTTTAGCAGCTTTATTGGCAGATAAGTGAGCCGGTAGAATGTAGAGAGATTCTAATAAGGAAAATATCAGAGTACAGATGACGACGATGGGAATCGCCTGCATTAACTTACCTTCTGGACCCGGTAGAAATAACAAGGGTAAAAAGGCAACAATGCTAGTAGCAATGGCGAAAAATATAGGTTTATAAACGTCGTAGGTGCCGTTTAACGCTCCTTCTAAGCCGTATTTCCCTTGCTGATTCTGTTGGTGAACAGATTCACCCACCACAACAGCATCGTCCACCACAATGCCTAATACAAGTATAAAAGCAAAGAGTGAAATGACATTGATTGAGATATCAAAAATAGGTAACAGAAATAAACAGCCAAAAAATGAGACCGGAATACCTAGACTAACCCAGAATGAAAGGCGAGCATTTAGAAAGAGTAATAAAACGATAAACAGTAATAACAAGCCGATAAATGCATTATCTAATAATAGTTCTATACGGCTCTGGAAATGTTTAGAATCATCTTGCCAGATATAAAGTTTCATATGATCTGCTAGTTTTTTGTCTTTAATATAGTCATTTAAGGTTTGCGCAATATCGATAATATTCTGATCGCCAATACGATAGATATCCAAAGAAACCGCAGGATCATGATCAAAGCTGGCTTGGTTTTTTTGGCTAAAGCGATTGTCTCTAATAATAGCGATATCACGCAGAGTTATTTCAGAGCCATTGTTATCTGAGGCTATGATTATATTGCGATAGGCTTCTGCATCATCGCGGGCCGCTTGAGCCGTAATTAATACATCGCCTTCTTGGGTTTTTAATAACCCCCCAGGTAACTGGCCTGTTTGCTGACGAATCAATTGATTGATTTTGGTAAATGTTAATTGGTACTTCTCTAAATTATGAGAAGGAATACTAATCTCTATTTTAGAATCTTTAATGTCTTCTAAGTCAATAATGCTAATGTTATCGAAATCAAGTAGTTCACTACGGATATGCCGAGCTGTTTTTGTTAAATCAGAATAATCTGAACTACTACTTATAATCAGTTTGGCCACTCGATTACGAACATTCAGTTCTTTGATAATAGGAATACTAGCTTCATCAGGTAATGAATCATAACTTTGAATACGACTACTAACCTGATCCAATATTTCTTTCGTTTTATAGCCTTCTGCGACATCCAGTGTGATAGCACATTGTCCTTCATAAGAAGTTGAGGTCAGATCTAGGGTGCCTGGAATGTCATAGATACGGTTTTCAAGGGGTTTACATAAGCTGGCTTCGACGGTCTCGACACTGGCGCCTCGGAGTGAGGATTGAATACTTATCCGCTCTAATGAAACATTGGGTATTAATTCCATGCGCGTTTCCGGTATCGCCAGAGCACCTAGGATAAATATGGACAGCATAAATAGATTTGCCGCTACTGGGTTGTGCGCAAACCAATGTATCGAAGCTTTCATTATAAGGCCTCGACTACTGGCTGATCTAAAATACTAGGCTGAGAACTTGGCTTCACTAAGAGACCAGAAATTAGTTGATGAAAGGAGGTATTCACAACCTTATCGTGACGTTGTAATCCGTCTTTTAAGTAAACTAATTTTTTCCCACGATAAAGAATATTAATTATTTTACGTTCAAGTCGATTTTCCTCATTAATAATCCAGACTTGATTATCTGATTGAATTAAAGTGCGGGGTAAGATACGTAAACTCTTGATGACTTTGCCACTAATGCTGGCTTCGACAAAAGAGCCAGGTAATAACGCGTTATTCTGTAAGTTGATTAAATCGCTATTGTTGAACTTGGCAATAACATAAAGCAGTTGATTGCTATCTCTTTCTCCTTCAATTCTAGTGATTGAACCATGCCAGGTAGTTTTTTGATCATGAAAACTATTAACCTTAACGATTATTTTATCACCGTTATTAAGGGCATCTGTTATTCCCAGAATATCAATTTGATGATCATTCAACGGTAAGCGGACCTCGACGAATTTAGTACCATAAATCTTGCTAATGGCGCTTAGGCCTTGTAAATATTCTCCTTGATTTATATTTTCTTCTATAACCTGGCCACTAATAGGTGCTTTGATCAGGGTTTTTTCAAGTTGATTGTGGGCGTAATTAAGTGCTGCCTGAGCTGCTTCAACTCGGCTTTTAGCGAACTCAAGCTGAGGTATGTGACGAGCATATTGAGTAGCATTTTTAGCAACTTCTTTTTGCGCGATTCTTGCACTTGCTTTAGTTTTTGATAAGTGCAACTGAGCTTGGTCTAAAGCGGACTTTTTTTGTGCAATATCTAGAATGAAGGGCTGCTGATCAAGTTTAATCAATAGCTCGTCTTGCTCAACGTAGGCACCACGAATTAGTTTGGGGCTTTTATAGATTACTAAACCCGAAACCTCGCTTGTAATGTGGCGAATATTGGATGCGGTTACTTTACCGCGACTATACACTGGGATTGACTGGTCTTGCAGTATGACATTGGTATAGGTCAATGATGGGATGTCATTTTTCTCGACAACTTTATCGGGTTGTGGAGCATTATTAACAAACCAGCTGATGATGCTAACACCGGCAATAATTATCACAGCTAATTTGTAATTTCTTTTAAATAAATTCATTATGATTTTTATCTTCTAATAAATTGGTTTGCCAATCTTGTAGACATTTTTTAGTTAATGTTTCGTCTTGGCAAATCATAGGATGAAGCTTTAGACCTAGGCTTAACTGACCATGCCATTCCATAATTCCTGTTGATACGGGATAGTTTTTAGTTCCTATACCACAGCTCACCCAAACTTCATTTGGATTCTCTGCTGGGGTGTTATATTCTTGTAATGGCCAGCCCCCTAAAAAACTAAACGATCCTGCGTAGAAGTTCGTTTTGCTAATTCTTTTATAAATATAGCGGATTCCAGGTTTTCCAATTAGCTTACCTATGTGAGCCAAACGCCAAGTACTCCAATGTTCCTTTATTTTTATTTTCGTTTTTATTTCATGCTGCAGTTCTTTAGGAGTTATGTAGTTATTCAAACAAACATTTACTCCTGTGCTGTAATTACTGGTATCAGAGTTGAGTTGGATAACACCTCTCAGGTTCACCGGATAGAACCAATAATAATTTTGGCTTCCGTCCAATAAGTTATCGGCAATTGCTTTATTTAATGCCCACATTACAAAGGTGCTATAGGCGACTTTATTATTTTTAGCATTGCGTTTAATTCGTGCAGTTGTCATTTTATCGAAATAACAGTTTTCTATGACGGCGCTATTATCATTGCCACAAGGGTATGTGTTTTTCCAACGAATTGATTTTGATGGGATATAACCTTTTTCTCTTTTGAATTTTTTATTCAACTTATAAAGTTGCCATATTCCAGGTACATGTTTTTCGCTACTTTTAGGTAAATGCCTACAGGGGTAGCCGTGTTCTCTAAGAATGGTGGCAATGCCCCCAATACCATCCATTTCACTATGAGCAAAACTGGACCAGTTTATCTCACCGCTGTTTTTTTTCATTTGGCCAATGCTCATGTCATCACTGATACCTAATTCTTTTCTGACATCAAACCACATGGCGATATAATCTTTAGAGGATTTCATATTTATCTCCTTATAAACGTGAAGGTTCTAGGTAAAATAGCGGAGGGAAATTCTGCTTCGTCTGTTGCTTCAAGTACTCAGGTACTTCTCCATAACTAGCGAGATAGTGATAGCTATTCAAGGTATGGCTTTTGATGCCCTTTAATGCTTTATGTAAAGGATCTCGTTGATCAAAACCTATAATTAATGCATCGAATGGTGAATTCTTATATTCATATAAAATATTCATTAAAATTATTTTTAATATTTCTTCTTGATTATCTTTTATCAATACAGAGTGCATACTTATGTAGCTCGCTAGCTCACCCGCTGTAGGTAAGTATAAGCCACCAAAAAGTTTACTCGTTAAATTAATTATATAGCGCAATATCTTCATACTGCCGTGATAAGACAAGAACCGTGTCTGTTTAAAGCCTTTCTGATTCCAAGTGCCGACAACACCACATAGCTCTTGCTTGTTATAATATAAAAAATAGTCGTTAATATTTAAATTACGATAATAGCAATCTTCACTACCAATTTTATTAAAATCATAACAAGGATAAAATTCTTTTAATTTGGCGTATTTATCAAAGAAAGCCTGTATTTCGTCAATATCATCTATGGTTGCACGCCGAACCTGGTTAGATTGAGCTGAATAAGCTTTATTTAAACCTATCATGTGGGTAATAAATTGACCTGCATTGTGATAGGTCGGTAGTGATAAGCGTCCACTACCAACGGTATTGATGGAGGTTTTATTGTCTTTCAGTATGACGGTCTGCATCCAATCGTCTTGCATTAACTCTTTATACTTTTTAAACAAACGAAATAATGTTCGGCCACCTTTATAATCTTGATGGATCCTGAGGTCATTGCCGTAGCGAACGAATTTTTTTTCACCGTTAACATAGACTTGTCGCTTACCAATACTGAAGGACGCTACTAACTTATTATTGTGAGTATCTTCCATTAACCAAACTTCGGGTTTGCTGGTTGTGATATTGGTAGCGTAAAAAAAATCAGGCTGACGCTCAAAGTTTAATGTGATATTACCCTCTTGCGGAGTTTCGTTAATTAACTGCAATAGCGCTGGTGAATCCTCTGCTTGAGCTAAACGAATGTTGTAACGTTGGCTCATGCTGACTCATCCAGTTGTAGGTTAATACTCTGCGAATCAAGACCATTTGGGCTTATTAACTGATCTTGATTTTGCCATAGGATCAAGGGCTCTACTTTAATATTTCCTTTAACCATACCTTGTTCCATCTTATGCTTAGCGTATAAGGATAAAGCATCTTTTTTAATGCTAACCTTAGCGCTATCTAGCTGGCCAAGTTCACGCGCAAGCTGGTAATGGAAGTGTTGTGATAATGACTTTTCTAATCGTAAGGAGAGTTCTGTTTCTCGCATTGCTAGATTAGCCGTAGATGAATTGTTCTCTTTTTCGCATAGTAATAAATAACAGGGTTTCTCTTGTTGCTTAGTTACAGGCATGGCAATAAGCGTTATTGGGGTTATATCTTGTTCAAGGTTAAAGTCATTTAACACTTGAATGGCACTTTCAGGAGATATTTTTTCCCCAACCATGTCAGTTCCTTCTATGCGGCCGATAAATTCAAAACATGGGGCTTTATGTATAAACCCTGTTACCTTTAACTGATCTTTCATGGCATAGCGCAACAATCCATTGCTGGAACTAATAATGGGGCGGACAAGCATCCCTTTAGAAAGCTGCCAGCTGCACATTAATTTTTTACTCGATAGCTCTTCAAATTCATAGAAGTGACTGTTAACCGCTAGTGGAAATTGATTTTTATAGGGAATGCTAGTAACGCCCTCAGTCGCCCAAAGCCCCTTTCCTTGAAACTGACTGTGGGGAAATATTTTCTTTAATTTATCGGCCCAGATTTTAGAAGAGGATGTATCCCATGCACTGATCAGTACTAGCTTTGGCCAAATAGAAAAAGTGAAGTTAGCATCTATGCTGCCATTCCAGTGGTTTAAAATATGAGCTGATTTATTATTTTTAGGCGCTGGAGTTTTATCTAAACCGGAATATTTTTTGGGCCATATCCCAGAGTCTAGTACTTGGGATATATCACTCCTATGCTGCTGAATAAACTCCAAGAGGCTTAAGGCAAAAGTGGGGCTCCAAACTGAAATAAAGCTTAACTCATTACAAGCGATCAGGTAGCAAGCGCTAGCAAAGAAAGATTCATCAGAAGATTCTGCTAAAGAAATTGATTCAGGAACGGCCATGGTGTTAGCCATAAATAGTTGCTTCCACCAAGGCAGTAACTGCAAGTCGTTATTGATACTCGTAGTTAATTTATTGCGTAAATCGCTAGGCACCCAAGAAAGAGACCAATAGTGTTTCCCTTTTTTAATATTAGGATAGTTGCGATACATATCCGCTAACCAGGGTGCAATGGCATTATCTAATTCTGTTAGAAAGGGTTTGGTATAAGGTATCCACTTGATTTTAGCTGTCGACCCACTGGTCGGCTGATAACGTTGACAGGCATTATTGGTTAGCAGGCTAACGTGCTCAAGCTGCTGTTTTTCTATTTTTTGGGACCAGTAATCATAGTCTGTGATTGGAACTTGCTGTTGGAAATCCTTTAATCTGCTATTTGTGGAAAGTTGATGTTGAATCGCACTTTCACTACCTTCAATATTTTTCAGTATGTTTTTTAATATCTTTTTTTGTGATATTTCAATATGCTGACAGGCGAGTAGAAATTTAGTCTCGCCTTGTTGTGATAATAGGTACGATGCTTGATGAAGTAGGCGGCTGATAATTGAGGGGATAAATAACATTATGATGGCTCCATCATTATAGTTTTATCTTTCTTCTTAAGAGATAAGACGTTCTTACGCATGAAGTTCCACATCATATGAACGGATACTTCACCAATACAAGGCAATTCGGTTCCTTGCTGCCAAGAAGGATTAAGCTTGGCGAAGTGACGAATCTTAGGATTACTCTCTGTCATATTGGGCGTTATCTCAGCCACATCATCCTTTAAAAATTGATAATCGCTACCAAAATTTAATAAACGATTTTCTCGGTTATAAGCTTCTGGATATAGCTGTTCGCAATATTCGTCAACAATAGATTCCAGTTTAATATTGTTTCTTTTATAACTAGGGTAGTGTTTGGGGAAGTTGTTTGTGAGTAATAGGTAGGTTTTATAACCTTTAGAAATCAATAACCAGAATACAGGGGTTTTAGGATTTTTTATCTTTGTTTTTAACAGCTGCTTAACAAATGTTTTTTGTAATTCTTTATTTCCCCAGAATTTTTTTTCTACAACAGTATCGCCACTAAAAATACCTATAGATCTTTCACCATTTCTTATAATGTCTAATTCTGACCAAGTACTAAATCCTACAATCTTTTCACTGTATTTTTCTTGTAAAAGAATAATTCCAGTCTTTTTCCCCATGTCAGTAACAAAGCTATTTAAGGGCGCATTGTGATAATACTGAATAAATACCTTGTGCATCTCTAGTAGCTGAGGCACGGAAATATGTTTTATTTTTTTAAAGCGGGCAGTTAATTTTATTTTATTTTTTTTCATAAATACCTCACGCACTGTGCATTACAGAGGATTAATATCATACGAACAATAGATAAAACCTAGGCTAGATACTGTGTATCGTTAGCGAAATAACTACTTTTAAAAATTAATAGTTGGAGGTTTTCTTATTGGCTTTCATGATATTTTTCCATTGAATTTTAATGACGGTGGTAGGTTTTTATTATTTTTATTATTTTTATTATTTTTTTAATATGTATTATTCAGCCTTCAGGCTGATTTAACGCGCTCAGTAAATCACAGTTTAATAGCAATTAAAGTAATTATTATTCAAACTAATACTTTAGTGCTTAAAGTATTTTTGGCAGAAATGGACTTCTGGCGCAAGTGGTGGACTTTTCATTAGAAGCTTAACCATTTGAGGTTTGGTAGGGTTTGCAGAGAGTGCGAGTTACATACAGGATTATATGAGGGACTATAATCTTATCGAGCAGGCGCCAAAAGACCTACTTGCGATACTCGCTTGTTGGCAAGTAGAAACGCAGTTGCTCATCTTTTTTTGTTCGCTCGAACTGTTGAAATTTAATTCAGCTGCCAAGTTACCACAGCGTTGCGGAAAGGCATCTTTATAACATTGATTACTATCATTGTTTGCGCGACAGGACTCCGCTTGGCTTAGCATGCTAGAAAAGTTGTATTGATTGTTACTGGTTGAGTTAATAGTAAGTTGTTGAGATGGCAAGCCTACGATCAAAGTGCATAGGAAAGTTAAAGCGATAGCAGGTATGGTTGTTGACATTGTATTACTCATAGACATTGTTTTTTTTATTTTATCAATACTGTGTGTCAGAAATACTACAACATACTATTAATCAATTACATAATTAATAGTATGTTTTATATTGAAAATTGTAACCGCCGATTGAAACTATTGAAGGTAGAAGGATATAAAATGGCTGAGACGAATGGTCTTTATGAGTCTGCTGAGGACTAAGGGTGGTGAGGTTAAAACCGAATAGTAGCAAGATCCATTGCTTATATTTTCTTTGCTTACTGCAAATAAAAAAGGCCTACATTTCTGTAAGCCTTTTAGAATAAGTGGTGCCCGGAGACAGAATCGAACTGCCGACACGAGGATTTTCAATCCTCTGCTCTACCGACTGAGCTATCCGGGCGACTCGGTGAACTTGTTGCTTACTTGTTAGTAAGTGTTCGTTGAGTGCGCGCATTAAACCGTTAATCTAACGCTCGGTCAAGTACTTTTTCTAATTATTTCAAACTTTATTGTTTGTTTTCAGGAACATAGCCATCGGCTTTGTCGAAATCCTCACCACTTAAAAACTTGCTACGCTGTTCTGTAAGGTACTTTCGAGCTTGTAAGTCCATCATATTAAGGTGTTTTTCATTGATTAAGCGTGTTTGGTGCTCAGTCCACTCCAACCAAGCTTGTTGTGAGACATTATTTAAGATGTCTTCACCCGCTGGCCCAGGAAACGGAGCAGAGGTAAGCGCTGGTAGTTCTTTATTGTATTTACGGCAATGTACAGTGCGTGACGACATGAGCATTTTCTCGCTTTATAACTGACTTAGCAGGGTTTTAACTGGGGCGGCTAAGCCTAATTCTGATGGTTGTATGGGATTGTACCAGTGCTGAGTTGATTCCCCTATGCTATTGGGCCTTTTGCTTAAGCGAATAAGCACAGGTTGTATGTGCAGGTGGTAATGGCTAAAAGTATGGCGAAAGCTTGGCCAGGTCTCTTTTTCATAAACGGTATCCCCAAATAGCGCCTGACTACGCTCTAAGGCATCTTCTGACATTGCCAGTTCAGGAAAACTCCATAACCCTCCCCAGATGCCTTGCTGAGGTCTTTGCTCTAATAAAACGTGACCTTGAGGGTCTTGCAACATAACGAGTTGAAGGTATTTTTCGGGCTTGTCTTTTTTCGGCTTTGAGTTTGGATAATCTTTTGGATTACCTTGGGCATAGGCTTGGCAATCGGGCGCTAGAGGGCAGATCCCACATTGGGGTTTGCTACGGGTGCAAAGGGTTGCTCCCATGTCCATCATGGCTTGGGTGTAGTGATTACAGCGTTCACTTGGGGTCAGACGCTCGGCAATTTGCCATAACTCTTTTTGTACGGATGTGGTCCCTGGCCAGCCTTCTACAGCATAATAACGGCATAAAACCCGTTTCACATTACCGTCTAAAATAGCGGCATTAATTCCCATGCTAATCGAAGCAATCGCTCCCGCGGTTGAGCGCCCAATACCGGGAAGATCGGCTAAACCAGCTACTGAGTTAGGAAAAACTCCATTGAATTCGGTACTGACTTTTTTCGCACAGGCATGTAGGTTGCGAGCCCGAGCGTAATACCCTAGGCCTGTCCACAGGTGCAGTACTTTATCCTGTTCGGCTTGTGCTAGATGATGAATGCTAGGGAATTCCTGCATAAAACGTTCGAAGTAAGGAATCACAGTGGCAACTTGTGTTTGTTGCAGCATGACTTCAGAAATCCAGACTTTATAAGGTGTTATGTCTTGCTGCCAAGGCAGGTGTTTGCGGCCATGCTGGTCGTACCAGTTGAGTATGGCTTGGCTGAAGTTGGCGTTAGCTCTGTTTTTTTCTGCAGCAGGAGGCATTGTAGATTCAGTACTCACATTAAAGACCGCTAGTATAATGCGGCCCTAATGATCTACCAAGGCAAGATTTTAACTCGCTATAGGCCTGTGCTAAGCGTTTGTTCGGGTTTTCTTTTGGTTGCTGACTAAGAAGTGATGCAGCTGCGGCAGGGTTAGTGGTCGACTTAATAGATACCCTTGACCATCATCGCAGTTGTTCTCTCGTAGGAAGTCTAGTTGTTCTTGCGTTTCGATCCCTTCGGCAACAACTCGCATGCTTAGCTTGTGAGCCATGGCTATGACGGCGGAAGTAATGGCCATGTCGGTTTTATCTTCAGGAATATCTTTAACAAATGAGCGATCGACTTTTAATACATCGATAGGGAAGCGTTTGAGATACTCTAAGGATGAGTAACCCGTGCCAAAATCATCAATAGCTAAATGAATCCCCTTGCTCTTGATGGTCTCCATAATCCCAATAGCGGTTTCTACGTCATCCATCAGGATGCTTTCGGTGATTTCTAGCTCTAGGTTTAACGGATCAATTTTGGATTGGACTAAAATGTCCAATACCGTTTTCAGTAAGTCGGGATCTGAGAATTGCTTTGCTGATAAGTTGACGGCAACCTTTGAATCCTCAGGCATTAATCCTTCTCGAATCAAAGCCCCCATTTCGTGACAGCTATGCTCTAAAACCCAAGCGCCTATCTTGATTATTTGCCCAGTTTCTTCCGCTATCGGAATGAAATGGTCGGGTGGAATAATGCCTTTTTCAGGGTGTCGCCAGCGCACCAGGGTTTCTACACCGGTAATGGTATTATCGGATATACGCATTTTAGGTTGATACATCAATATAAACTGATTGCGTTTAATCGCTAGATTTAGCTCTTTCTCAATTTCTAAATTATGCAATATCGCGGTATTCATATCTTCTGAGAAAAACTGGAAATTATTGCGCCCAAGCTCTTTTGCGCGATACATGGCTAGATCGGCATTCTTCATCAGGGTATTAAGGTTGATGGAGTCTTCAGGCGTCATGGTAATGCCAATACTGACCGTGCTTATAATGTCTTGGCCATTCAGCATAAAGGGGCGAGATAGCGATTGCAGAATTTTTTCGGCAACGATACGAACGTCATTGGTATTATTGACGTCGGTCAGTAGGATTGTAAATTCATCACCACCAATGCGAGAAACGGTATCGTTTTCACGCACATTAGTATCGAGTCGACGCGCAATCTCTTTCAGTAGTGCGTCACCCATATCGTGACCTAGGGTATCGTTAATGCGTTTAAATTGGTCAAGGTCGAGAAACAGTAGCGCGATAGAAGTATCGCTGCGCTGTACGCTTTTAACGGCTTTGGATAACCGGTTTTTAAACAGACGACGATTGGCAAGGCCGGTTAAAGGATCGTAGAAAGCAAGATTTTCCATTTGGATCTGAGCTTTTTTTAATTCTGAAATATCGGAAACAGATCCTAAAAATCCTAATAGCTTGCCTTCTTTCGAGTGCAAAGATGTCGCTTGAATGTAAACCCAAGAAATACTGCCATTTTTGGTAATTAACCTTACTTCACTAGACATATCCTCGTGCTCGGTAACTAATCTGTGCCACAGTTTATTCAACGGCAGTGAGTCTTCCGGATGCAGGTTAGAGAACCAAACCTGTAAGTTGGGTTCTTGGTGTTTGATGTTATTTATTTCACGCCAGCGTTGGTTAACATAGATAATTTCACCCTCTGGATTGATTTGAAATATGCCTACGGGTGAAAGTGAGGTTAACTTTCTAAACTTCTCTTCGCTGCTTTTCAACGAGCTGTGCTCACTCTCAATCTTGCTTAATAGCTCGTTAAAGATATCCGCTAGATGGCCGAGCTCGTCATCGTGCTGCTTGTTGGCGCGAATCGAGAAATCATTGCGTTGAATAATATTACGAATGGTTGACGCTAATAATCTAAGAGGGCTTGTGACTATGCGCTGTAAGCGATTCGCTAATAACAGTGCTATGGCAATGGCCGCGAGTAAAATAAACAGAGCGAATAAACAGAACTGCTGAAAACGGGCCATAATGTCGTCATCATGACAGGCTATATAAAGGGTACCTATGATGCGATTATCTAGCTTGATCGGGAAATATTGTTCGATATAAGAAGATTCGTTGGTTTTAAGCGTTGCCATCATCTGTGGGCAACCTAACGTATTTCCAGCCATGGTATGGCTTGCAATGAGCACTTTCTCTTCATCATAGATACAGCTTTTAACCACACTGCTATCGGCTTCTAATGAGGTTAAATTAGTATGCAATAATCGATCGTCGCCAAAAGCAAGGGCCGCAGTCGAACGTTCTGCTATGACTTGTCCTAATACCGATAACTTTTTATTTAAATCTTGATGCCCAAAATAGAACTCGAGTGATAAAAATGCCGCAGTGGATAAGAGTAATATAAGCGTACTGGTTGCGACGGCAATAATTACAAGCTTAGTGCGTACAGTTTGAGTATGCAGTATTGTCATCTACTAGAGCTGCCTTTGGTAATAAACTTTTGATGCGATTTCTATCAAGTTGGCACTGACATTAATTTTTGCATCTTTTGCCGCTTGAATATTTATTTCTACCTGTATTTTACCATCTTCTGGTAACAGCTCTATTATTCCCCCTTGTTTAGCAAAACCGCGCTTTTCTCCTATGGTCAAAACGTTGTATTTGCTGAGAGTCTCATGCTGCTTGCTGATAAAATTATTAGAAATTTGGCGATGGATGTAAATAATGTTGCAGCTAGATAATTGTGCATCAATATTGATAGGAAAAATTTTAATTTCTCGATTTTGAACTTTACGTAAGTGTAGTTTTTGCAGTTCTGTATGCAAAGGGTCTGAATTAAAGACGCATAAATATAACGGCGTTTGCTCCATGGGATCGACATAAGGCCAATTAATAAACTTTACCAGCTGATGCAGGTAGGCGGCTGTTAAAGCATATTCATTCGGGCGCTCACGCGCCGCCACATTAACAGTGGTTACCAGTAAGTATAGGGTAAGAAACAGTCTAATGTTCATACTCATCGCTTAGCTAGATCAAGCTCCATCATCAAGTCCCATTGCGAAAAAAGGTCAAACTGTAATGAGTTTAGCTGCTTTATGCTTGAATTGATTGAGAATAATTGAAAAATATAAAAAACCCGCGGTTGAAGCGGGTTTAAATAGAGGCGGGCTTAAGACGTTGGCTGCTATGAGTTAGCTTGTATGCTTAGGCTATAAAAACTGAGATTAGCGTTGCGCTGTTTGCAGCTGGCCCTGCATACCAGAGATGATCTCATCTAAGCTTTGATTCTGTAGTTGCTCGCTCAGTTGTTGGCGATAGGTCTTTACCATCCCTAAACCTGCGATCACCGCATCGTATACCTTCCACTTCTGGTCTTTATTGATATAAAGCTTGAAATCGATGGGGATAGTTTGGCCGTTTGGTTGAATCATCTGACCTTTAACTATGGCTTTATTCCCCGATTTACTATATCGAGTATTGGTAAACTCAAACTCTTGGCCATCAAATGCTTTAAAAGCGCCGGTATAGGTACGAACTTGTAGATCTCTAAAGGTCTCTATAAAAGCAATTTTTTGCTCCCTAGTCGCCTTTTTCCAGTGCTTACCGAGTGCCAGTTTGGCTATTTTTTGCTGATCAATAGCCGGTAGTATGTAATTTTCTACCAAACGCTGTACGGCCAATTCGTTGCGTTGGTCACTGGGTATCTGCTTAAGTTCGTTGATCACAGAGCTGGTAGCATATTCAATGGTTGCTACCGGTGAGGTCGCTGGGTTTACTGCTGGTTTCGCACTTTGAGCGCTATTGATCATAGCCAAAAATGCAATCAATAAGGTCGCTAGGTACTTCATATTATGTGCCCCCTCTAGATTAATGAATTTTAGCAGAGACTGCTTAGATCTGCGATTAAAGTATGAGTCAGAGTATGACGAATAAATAGGCTAGGGTTAACCGTGGAAATGGACAAATGATTGTTCCTTCAGGTGCACAATCCCAGTGAGTTACTGGGGATTGCGGACAAAATCTTCGCCATTTTCAATAAAACCTCGCTTTTTCAAGCTGGTGACAAGTTCTTTTGGCAAGTCTTTAGCGATCAAGGTATAGCCGTTTTTATCCGCCCATTGGCTCATGTGATGCAACATTTGATGAGCGACCCCACGATTAATGGTGACCTTGCGAACGCAGAAGTGGCGTAGGGTAATGCTATTCCCCGCTTTCTCTGCTTGCAATGCCCCTAATAAACGGGCGTTAAAGCGGCCGGCGATCAACCAGATGTCTTGATCGAGTAATTGCTGTAGCGACGCCTTAATATCGCTGGCATCGGTTAGCCATTCTTGCGGAGCATCTGAGTATATTTTACCCAAATCAATCCAGTCTTGTTCCGTTGGCTGGCTGATGTGTTCAAGATGTACTGGCATGGGAGTCTCTATTCTGTGCTATTGCTGTGCTTTGCTTTATAATGGCTTTTTTTCCGTTTGGCGAGTTCTTTTTGGAGTCTTCCATGGCAAATGCCAGCCGCAAGGCGATTGTAGAGCGTAATACCTCAGAAACAAAAATTAAAGTAAGTATCAACCTTGATGGTACTGGTGAAGCAAAATTTGATACCGGGGTGCCTTTCCTTGAGCACATGATGGATCAAATTGCTCGTCACGGACTGATTGACCTAGATATCTATTGTGATGGCGATACTCACATTGATGATCACCATACGGTTGAAGATATCGGCATTACCTTAGGCCAAGCGTTTGCTCAAGCCGTTGGTGATAAGCGTGGAATCGTGCGTTATGGCCATTCTTATGTGCCGTTAGACGAAGCCTTGTCTCGGGTGGTGATCGATTTTTCTGGCCGCCCAAGCTTAGATTTCAAGTGTGACTTCACCCGTGGCAATATCGGTCGCTTTGATACTCAGCTATTTTGGGAATTCTTCCATGGTTTCTGCAATCATGCCGGTGTGAGCATGCACATTGACAACCTAAAAGGTTTTAATGCCCACCACCAGGCAGAGACGATTTTTAAAGCCTTTGGCCGTGCGTTACGTATGGCGCTAGAGTTTGATCCTCGTATGGCAGGCAAAATGCCATCGACTAAAGGTGTGTTATAAGAGCCATGGCAATGGATAAAGTAATTAGTAGAACTTGTGCGGTAATCGATTACGGTATGGGTAACTTGCATAGCGCTCATGGTGCTCTGCAAAAGGTTGCTCCTGATAGTAATATCTTGGTGACCTCAGATCCTGCTCAGATATTAGCCGCCGATCATGTGGTATTACCCGGGGTTGGCGCTATTCGTGATTGCATGGGTGAGATTCAACGCCAAGAGATTGATCAAGTGGTCGCAGAAGTGGCTAAATCTAAGCCTTTATTAGGCATCTGTGTGGGTTTACAGGCCATGATGACACGTTCTGAAGAGAATGCTGGTATCGACTGCATGAATCTCTTTTCTGGCCAAGTTCGTTACTTTGGTGACAACCTTTTAGGTGATGAGCTGAAAGACGGAACCTGTGGGCGCTTGAAAGTTCCTCACATGGGCTGGAATCAGGTTGAGCAGGTTGCTCACCCGTTATGGCACGATATTAAAGATCAGAGCCGTTTCTATTTTGTGCACTCTTATTTTGTTAGCGCTGATGATCAGAGCCAGGTTAAAGGTCGTGGTCATTATGGCAAGCCGTTTGCGGCCGCCATGGGGCAAGATAATGTCTTTGCGGTGCAGTTTCACCCAGAGAAGAGTCACAAAAATGGCCTGCAGTTATTGCAGAACTTCCTAAGCTGGGATGGTCAGGCTTAACTTGCCCTCTAGAGTATTTGGTAAATAGATATGGCATTAGCAAAACGAATTATCCCTTGTCTCGATGTAGACCAAGGGCGAGTAGTGAAAGGCGTAAACTTTGTTGGTATTCGTGATGCCGGCGACCCCGTTGAGGTAGCTAAGCGTTATGATGAGCAAGGTGCTGATGAGATTACCTTTTTAGATATTACCGCGACCCATGAAGCCCGCGGTACGACGGTAAAAATGGTGGAAGCCATTGCTGAGCACGTCTTTATTCCACTGACAGTCGGTGGTGGTATTCGCGAAGTCGAAGATATTCGTCGTATGTTGAATGCGGGTGCCGATAAAGTATCAATCAATTCTGCGGCCGTGACCAACCCGGAGTTTGTCCGTGAAGCATCGCAGAAATTTGGTGCTCAATGCATCGTAGTGGCGATTGATGCTAAGCGTGTAGCGGGCTCAGGTGAACTTGGTGATGCGGATAATAAGTGGGAAATTTTTACCCACGGCGGTCGTAAGCCAACCGGTATTGATGCCGTTGAGTGGGCGATCAAGATGGCGGATTATGGCGCCGGTGAAATATTATTAACCAGCATGGATCGTGATGGGGTGAAAACCGGTTTTGATCTTGGGGTGACTCGCGCCGTAAGCGATGCGGTGAATATCCCTGTTATTGCTTCTGGCGGAGTGGGTAACTTAGAGCATTTAGCCGAAGGGGTGACTCTTGGTCACGCTGATGCCGTTTTAGCGGCGAGTATATTTCATTTTGGCGAATATACCGTGCAACAAGCGAAGCAGCACATGAGTGCGGCGGGTATCGAGATGCGTTTAGACTAGCAGCTTATAAAACACTATCCCCATTACATTAAAGCCCTACTGGTCAATGACCTGTAGGGCTTTTTTTATCCCTCGGTTTAGGGTTGGAGTTTAATTCTCTCGCCAGAAAGTCTTCTTCAATAAAGCGCAGCGTGATATACCTTCACCAATGCTTTCCGTGCCACTGAGAACAATCGCGCCCGCCGTTTCGCATTTATCGGTAGGCTCTTGATTACAGCTTTCGTGACTTGGATTTTCTGCACAAAACTCTTTATCACCCGTAGTCGTGGTTAAAAAAACCTCCGGTGGTGGTGGTGGTACTTCAGGTTCAAAAATTGTCGGTGGCAGTACTTCTGGTGGCTCTTTTGGGTTTTTCGGTAGCTTGATCTGATAACCTCTACCTATGCCAGCCCCGCCATTACACTGGCCAGGACTAGTTGCTTCAGACGCTGGCTCGAAGGTAGTAAAATAAACCGAATCATTGGTTGTTAGCGCTTTAGCTAATACCTTTTCGCTTTGCCCCTCAAGTAACATCTTCCACCCTCTATGTATTTCTTGATCAGAGGATTCAGTGCCAATGGTGGCTAATAACTTAGGTGTCACAGTGGTATAGCTTTCTGGTGAAGCGGTAATATTATAATCCTTAATAATATAAAACGAATCCGCTGGGGTATTCTCTAGTGGGTGCGCCCGATAGCCAGAGCCGATTGAAAGGGTTAAATGGGCTTGTCCCTTTTGGGCTTGGTAAGAAATACTTGGAGAGTAATAGAACCTCTGGTAATTGCTGCTTGGATCACCATTAGCATCAAAAATCACACCCGCTTGGGCAAAATCATTAGCCCCTGTGGTCGACTTATTGATATCAATGCGCCAGATTTTTCCACCCACATCACTGGCATATAAGTAATCGCTGATTTGGTCACCATTAAAATCAACGGTGCGTATATCCGCTACAAAGCTGCTTTCCATGTCTGCGATGTTGAGATCGGCATCGCGATTACTCGCTTGCCAAAGCAGTTCACCGGTCAGGGCATCGACCATGTAGATAGAGTTGCCACTATTATGCGCTGCAAAGCTTGTCCGTTCATCTTCGATTGGGTCGTAACCACCACCAAAAAATAGCACGATTTTTTCAGCACCTCGCCAAGGTACTTTTGCTAATGTCATGGCCGACCAGGTTTGACCTAGGTTACTAAAGGCGCCGCTATTACCGGTTATTTGCCAAGCAAACTTAGGCTGCTTAGGGTCGGAAACATCAAGGGCATAATAATTTCGTCCACCCCTGCGCATCCCCACATAGAGGAACACTTTTTCATCTGCGTCTACGATGGCGTCTTGATTTTTATCTTGGTGCCAATAAGTGATAGGGCCATCTAGGCCGTATACTTTATCCGCTACAGTAGCGCCATTTTTATAGGCGGCCAAATTGGGTAATAGCTCCTTAGGGATATAAGAAAAGTAATTTTCAAAATTATTCTTATCCGCTTTAAAAGCATGTAAAAATCCACTATTGGTGGCAACAAATACGGCACTATCATGGATGATTTTGCCACTGCTATCTTTTTCAGACTTATAGTTGATGACCACAGGGCGACTGTGCAAAGGGTCTTCCATTTCTCGCCTACTGGCGTTAGGGTCGAGTTCGTCGACGCGGTTACCCCAGTTAATAACGGCTTCGTGCTCAGCACTCGTACTATCACTAGGGATACCTAGCATATCTTTACTGATGCTAGTGGTGGTTAAAGTATCCGTTAACGGAGCGTCTGTAGTGCTGGCTAAATGAGTAAAGATTTTATCTTTAGCAATTAATAAACTCGCCGCGCCACCTAAGGTTATCTTTTCCCCATCCCTGATCGCAGGGTCGGTCCAATAACTTCTTGAACTCGGATCAAATAGACCATCACTATTGACGGCTTTATCGCCTTTGGAGTCGCGAATGGTGCCATCACCGGATAGGCGGTAAGACTTTAAATTGCCTCTCCATTTAGCACTTCCACTAGGTTCGAACATGGCGTAATAGAGCTCATCTAGATGCTCTAAACTATTATATGAGTTGGCGGAAATTGCTGGTGCGACAAAGGTCGCTGGGGTATCTGCTACGCTGCCGACTGTGGCTTCTAGTGCTTTAACTAGGGTTTCGTAACTATCCGCGGCTAGGTATTTTCCTGCGCCATGCTTGGCAATGGATTTCATCAGCTTTTCACCGGCGACTGAATCAGGGTCTGTATCATCGAGAAAGCCCCCGACCACATGGGTACGAATGCGCTGAATGCCCGGCAGGTCTGGATTTTGATCATAGTTGAATAAATAATAAGCGAGCTCATCGGCGCAGCCACCATTACCACTACAGTCTTTTGATAATTGTAATTCGGCATCCGGGTCATTAGGGAAATCGATATTTTTGATCAGATCTCTAATCGCCGCATTGCTACTTTCGTCAACGGAAGGCGCGCCATCGGTGAAGAGAATGATACTGCTATCAGACTGACACGAATTGGTGATAGGGGATTTATAATAGCTGCTACCCGCAGACGTTCTGGAAGGGTCTACCGAGGGGGTAGGAATACTTTTTAATTCTGACGTCGGCCCTTCAACCATGCCGTGAGTTGAATTACGCTGGAGTACAACGTCATCATTTTCTTTAACCACAGAGCGGCTATCACGACCAAACCCTACTGCTTGGCCTTTAAGGTACATAGCCGCTTCATAATAGGTTTCGCTTAATGGCGTACCACCCCAAGCAAAATAAGAGTCAACTTGAGTGACGATCTGGCTGCGAATATTTTCAATATTATCGACCGCAACATCAACAAAGCCGCCCTCATTATTGGAGCTAAAACGCATAAGCCCAATTCGAATACCATTAATGGTATTGATGACATGCTTTACCGCATCTTGTGTTAGCGATATTCGCGTTGCTCGTTCCCCAGAATTGCTCGAGTCACCTAAGGTTCTTTGGTAATTTAAATAATTACCACTGAATATTCTGCGTATAGGATTTCGCCAGAGTCTTGAATACATCCGTCGATTAAGGTTTCTATAAGATACATAGGCGTAATTACTTTGCCTAGGGTTAACATAGTAGTTACTGGGGTGATAACCGGCATCCGATTCGCACTCGACCCATGCATTAGTTTGGATAGTTCCAAGACCTAAACCTGTGCCAGAGCTAGGCGTCTCCCAAACCTGCCTATTAGGGTCACGGCGTAGAAAGTTATCTCTAAGTGTTCCGTACTTTTCAACTCTTGCTTTTGCATTTTGGCAAACCAAGGCATCGGGATGAAAGTACCTTTTTTTCGCTTCAGCGGTAAAGTCCTGTGAATTATCGCTGGTAGAATAATAATAAAGATCGGGATCAAAACCATCTTGGGAGGGGTAGCGAACTTGGGGATCATAGGTAGGCGCCTCTTCCTCCCATTTAGACATACTACGGGAAGTATCAATGGCAAAAACCGTATTCTGGCGCACACCAATGGCTTTACCTTGGTATATTTCTACATCATCGGCTAAGGCTTGGCTGATATAAAATACTGAGAGTAAGCCGCTAACAATAATGCGGTTGATAATAGTATTAGCGATCACTGTAATAACCTCTTATCCAATTCACTTTCACCCCATTCGATATAGTTAATATTTCGTGAGTTTTTATAGTACTGCAGCTGAATACGCTCTGACCTTTTCTCTAGGGAGATTTCCAGTAACTCTTCAATCGCCGTTTTTTGACCCTTGACCAATAAAATCGTTTTTGGCGTGATATTTAGAATTGAGTCTGGGCAGCGAGAACATAAGGGGGTTTTTAGCGCACCATTAGCGCTATCAGAAAGGCTGCGTATCACCTTAATTTGTTTGGGGCTAGTGAGAATGTTGGCGGTTATCGATGCGCCATAGCTCAACCAAGGTGTTAAGCAGGTAATTATTAAGATTATTATTTTTTTTGTCATAGTATTTAATTCAATGCGTGAAGTGAGGGATTGAGCCCTGGAAAACTTAAGCCGGTTTGTTGGTTATTAAATTTATTTCTTATGGGGACAGACGCTCTAGAATTCAGGTTAAAGCGATAATTTATTCTTTGTCCAACTTCTTCACCAGAAGAAAGTGCGATATGGCCTGCAGGTGCCGGATTAGGAGTAGAAATATGAATCACGTTGGAGTCTAAATCGATATTGGCGTTCGCGGCATCAGATTCTAATTCAGCCGGTAAGTATTCTTTTTCACCATCTTGGTTGATTTGAAATGACCTTAATGGTCTTGCGAGTAAGTTATCTCCCGAGACAGAGTCATTAAAGGCCGTTAACCAAAATTCTTGATCACTTTGAGCGGCATTAAACAGTTGCTCTTGATGTTGGATATTCGCAATAATTTTTGTTTGTAAGCCAGAACGCTGCAGGCTAGTTATTGAAATGATGGTAATTGCGGTTAATAGTACAAGGCTAATGGCCAAAGCTGAGCCCGATTGTGACTTTACAATTTTTCGCTTGCTGAAGGAGGACAGATGTTTCATATAAGCATTTTGCAACTTTAGTATGACAATAGGATGACATACTAAAGGTTAGGTAACTTTCTTAAAGTAACTTAATGTAACTTAGACCCTTTAAAGTGCAATAATGTGAGGCAGTTCATCATAACAACTCATTGTACCGATGTTATTGATAACAAGGTTTTTTTATTAGGCCGCTATTCGCTAACCCAATGCTGGATTATTTTAGGATAATAACCTTAGGGTATCCTCTGTACTGGCATTAGCTTGGCTTTGAAGCGCTAATTGTGCTTGTTGTTTAATGCGTTCAATAACCATCTGGCTGACAAGTTTGGCAATATCGGCATCTTCTATTCGGCTGCGCGCACCTTGGCTATTTTCTTCTTCATTGCTTAAGCGTTCAATGCTGGTATCTATATTATTATTGATAGCACCAAGCTCTGAGCGCCGTACGCTAACAACTTGCTGCAAAGACTCTAGCTCAGTGAGGTTGACCTCTGCTGTTTGAGTAGAAAAATCGAGCTGCTTTAAGCCTTGCTGAATTGGCTCAGCGGTCGTATTCGGCGCAAGGCTGATGACTTCTGTCGCTTTATCCCCTAGTTGAAAGTTCAACTCACGGCTGCTGCTAGACTGTTGGAAGAGCGGCTTATCATTGAAGGCAGATTGCTCGATGATTTGATTGATTTGTTGTGTGATTTGGCCAGCTTCTAGCTTGAGTATGTCGCGGTCTGCGTCGTTGAGTATGCCGTTACCTTGCTGAATGGCCAGTTCTTGTAAACGCTGCATACCCATGGCAATTCCTGCTAGCGCTCCTTGCTCAGTTTCAATTAAGGATTTTGCCTCAAGACCATTGCGCTGAGCTTGCTGTATAGCAGAAATTTGGCTAGAAAAACGGCTTGTGATGGCAAGCCCGGCGGCGTCATCAGCGGCACTATTAATGCGTTTGCCACTACTTATCTGGCTAGACGTTTTATTCAGGGTTTGGCTGTGGTCGATAATATTATTGTGGGTATTAATAGAAGTCATGTAAGCAGTCTCTAGCTCAACCAGTGCCTACCATAGTATCGTATTAGAGTAATTTTTATACTGACTAGTCTTATAAGTCATATAGAAGTCGGATCATTTTTAGGGCGTAAAATATAGCGATTAATTCGCTCATGGGGTATTTGTTTAGGCTGCTCAAACCCTTGCCAAGCATGTTGTAAAAATAACTTCGAAGCGGGCACGAGCTCAATATTTTGCGCCGCTAAGGTTGGTAATTGCTGTGCCAAAAAAGCATGAGATTCTGCATAGGGGTGGCCTATTATGACGGCGCGCCCAGTTTTATGAGCTATCTTTAATGCTTTATTCCACTGCTCTGTAAGCGCCGCTTGACTCTTATCGTTATCTAAAAAGATATGGCGACGTAAGGCCGGCAAGTGATGCTTGAGCGCTTGCTGGTAAGCTACGGAATGGGGGGAGGTGAGGCTATCGATAAAATAGAGCTGTTTATCTTGTAAGGTTTCCATTACCCACTGCATGGCTTGTTTATCTTGGGTTAAGGCACTCCCCATATGATTATTAATGCCTTGAATATGAGGGATAGAAGCGATGGCGTGACTGAGGGTTTGCTGAAATTCAATTTTCGATAGTCCTTGAGTCAATGCCCCTGGGCCAAGTGGGGCAGTGCTCGAATTTTCCATCGGGGCGTGCAAGATGATTTCTTTTTGCCGTTGGTAGGCTTTTAATGCCAGCGTTTTCGCATAGGGAGTATGAGGCAAAAAAGCGAGGGTGAGTGGCCCTTCTAGCTCAACCATGGCATTGCCTAATGAATAGTTATTACCGATATCGTCGATGATAATAACCAGTTGGGCACTCTGGGCTTGAGGTAGATGACTCAGGCCTAGAGTAAAGATAATGAGCAATAAAAAGTGGTTCATCATGCCGATATCAAAATTACTCTTGTGACGTACTATCTAGCGCACTGCTAATGGGCTGGGCATACCGCTGAAAAACCCCCCAGCCTTTTAATAAGGTATAGGCCTGATACAACTGAAAATCTTTACTTAATAGATTATCGGCTACCTTATGGTCTGCCATTTTATTTTTCGCCTTGTCGGCTTGGCCATTGGAGAGGTGGCCAGGCAAATCACTTTCTTTATAATAGCTTTGCTCGTAAGTCGTAACTTCACTTTGCTCGACATGAACATCCGGTTGTATGCCTTGGGCTTGAATCGAGCGTCCTCTTGGGGTGAAGTAGCGTGCCGTGGTGAGTTTGATCGCTTTGTCACCACCAATTGGCAGAACGCTTTGGACCGAACCTTTACCAAACGATTGTGTACCCACAATAATCGCCCGCTTATGATCTTGTAGCGCTCCGGCGACAATCTCCGAGGCTGAGGCAGAGCCCCCGTTGATCAAAACAATGAGCGGAATGTTTGCGGCTATGGTCGTTGGGCTAGCAGAATAGCGAAAATCCGATTCGCTGATTCTACCTTCGGTATATACGATTAGGCCTGAGCTTAAGAAAGCATCGGATACTTCAACGGCGGCGTCTAATACCCCACCAGGGTTATTACGTAGGTCTAATATTAGGCCCTTAAGAGGGGTTTTATTGTTTGTCGCTTTATCTTGTAATTTCTTAATGGCGCTTAATGTTTCACGGCCACTTTTATCTTGAAACTGGGTAATGCGCAAATAGCCAATACCATCACCTAGGTCTTCACTGCGTACGCTAGCGACTTTAATTTCGGCTCTGGTAAGTACAAAATCTAATAGCTCGGTTTCCCCCTCACGGCGAATGCTCAGCTCGATGTCGGTACCGGGTTCGCCTCGCATTTTGTCGATGGCATTAGTGAGAGACATCTCACGTACCGGTTCACCATCTAGAGAGATGATAAAGTCTCCCGACTTAATGCCGGCTTTTTCGGCTGGGGTATCATCAATCGGACTTACGACCTTGATCAGGCCATCTTCAATGCCAACCTCGATGCCAAGGCCGCCAAATTTGCCGGTCGTATGTTCTTGCAGGTCACTAAAATCTTCGGGTAATAAATAATCAGAGTGAGGATCAAGATTACTCAACATGCCATCAATCGCGTATTGCAATAAGGTCTTATCGTCTACGGGTTCAACATAGGAGCTGCGAATACGATCAAAAATTTCAGTGAAATTACGCAGATCTTGCAGTGGCAGTTGGCCTTCTTGCGTGGGTGCGGTATCCGCAATTAACCCTTCGTTAGCGGCTATTGCCTGTAGGCTAACGAGCGCGCTGGCACTAAACAAGGTGGCGAATACGAGCTGTTTGAACATGCTATTTCCCATGCAGTATAAATCCTTAATTACGACCTAGCCAAGCGGCGGGATCTTGTGGAATACCCTTGTGTCTTATTTCAAAATACAAGCGAGGTTCCTGAAAACCACCCGAAGCTCCTAGGGTAGCGATATTCTCACCTTGGTAAACCCAGTCACCAACGGATTTTAATAAACTTTGATTGCGGGCGTACAAGGTTAAATAACCATCACCATGATCAATGATTAATAATAGCCCAAAACCTCGCAGCCAGTCGCTAAAGACAATACGGCCATGATGTACAGCCGTAATGGCCGAGCCTTCGTAACCCTTCATTAACCAACCTTGCCACTTACTTCGAGCTTGCGCATTGTTATTACCAAAGGCTTTGATAATGCGGCCTTTGCTGGGTCTTGGCAACTTGCCTTTTAATGAGCGAATAGGGCGGGCATCTTGTTTGCGTACACTATTATCTAATAAAGTCGCGACTTCGGTAATCAACTGCTGTAAACGCTTGCGGTCTTTTTGTTTTTGATTGAGGTCGTTACTCTTTTGCTGACGGCGAGCCGCTAAGCTAGCCAGTAATTTTTTATGCTGCTTTTTTTCGTCATTGAGCTGCTTATTCTCTTTTAATAAAGAATTTTCAGTTTTTATGAGCGCACTTTGCTGAGTCAGAATCTCGTTTTCAATATTGTTTAAACGTTTCAAATTAACGATTAACGATTGAATATTTTCCATCCGCGCTTGGTTAAAATATTCATAATATTTCAACATGCGGCTGATCTGTTGAGGATCGTCTTGGTTTAATAAGACCTTGATTGAACCTTGATTGCCGAGTTTCTGAGCGCCAGATATTTGCTTAGCGAGCTGCTGTTTTTGCTCGGTCTTAAGGAAGCGAAGCTGTTTTTGTTCCCCTTGTAGTATTTTCAAACGGGCGCGCTCGGCATTTAATTGAGTGCGTGTCGCATCAATCTTCTTTGCGCTCGCGCCGATTTTTTCATCGGATAAGCGTAATTGTTGGTTAAGCTTATCGTATTCTGATTCGGTTTTTTTTAGCCAGAGCTCCAGCTTGTTAATTTCTTGCTGTAGCTTGGCAAGATCCGCTTCCTCGTCAGCCCAACTCACTTGCGTGAGTTGGCCGAGCACAAGGCAAAAAAGAAAAGCGATCCGTATCATGATAGCGCTACCTAGGTTTTTATTATGAATAAACTAATTAAACCGATTTCTTGATTAAATTAGTCCCCGACATCTCTGCCGGCTGAGCTAGGTTCATCATAGACAGTAGTGTCGGTGATACATCACATAAGCTACCTGGCTGGATACTGCGGCCATCGTTATGAGTATGAACATATACTAGGTCAACAGGGCCAGTGGTATGAGAGGTTAAAGGGCCTCCGGTTTCTGGGTTAACCATCTGCTCGGCATTACCATGATCGGCAGTAATTAGGCACTCACCTTTTACTTCAAGAATGGCATCGGTAATGCGTTTTAAGCATTGATCAATACACTCGGCGGCTTTTACTGCTGCAGAATATACTCCGGTATGACCGACCATATCACCGTTGGCGTAATTACAAACGATGAGATCGTGCTTACCACTTTTGATCGCTGCGACTAACTTATCGGTGAGCTCAGGAGCGTTCATTTCTGGCTGCAGATCATAAGTTGCTACGTCTGGGGAAGGCACGAGAATACGTTCTTCACCTGGGTATAAGTCTTCACGGCCACCCGAAAAGAAGAAGGTAACGTGGGCGTATTTTTCAGTTTCAGCGATGCGCAGCTGGTTTAAACCTAGGTTAGCAACGTATTCACCAATGCCATTCACAATTGTGGCTGGGGGATATGCACAGCTGGCAGGAATATCTGCGGCGTATTCGGTGAGCATGACATAATCGGCTAATTTAGGGATGACATTGCGGGTAAAGCCAGTGAATTCAGGTTCAACAAAAGCACGGGTAATTTCACGGGCACGGTCAGGGCGGAAGTTCATAAAGATAATGCTATCACCATCTTCAACCTTGCCACCTTCTTTGATAATAGTTGCACCAACAAACTCATCGTCTTCACCGCGGGCATAAGCGGCTTCTAATGCGGCGATGCCAGTTTCCGCCTGGTAGGCGGCTTTGGCTTCTGTCATGGCGACATAAGCTGGCTCGATACGTTCCCAGCGGTTATCACGATCCATGGCGTAATAACGCCCAGTTAAGGTGGCAATTGAGCCTGTGCCTAATTCGTCCAATTTGGCTTGTAGGCCATTAATCGAAGGAGCGGCGCTACGCGGTGGCATATCACGGCCATCTAAGATGCCGTGTACATAGAGCTTAGTAATGCCACGCTTTACGGCCATTTCGCAAGCAGCAAAGATTTGATCTTCATGACTATGTACGCCACCTGGGGATAATAAGCCCGCAATATGAACGGCGCCGCCATTGGCTTTGGCTTTATCTATGGCTTGGCATAATACGTCATTATTGAAGAATTCACCGTCTGCTACGTCTTTATTAATACGGGTGAAGTTTTGATAGACGATGCGGCCAGCGCCAAGGTTCATGTGACCTACTTCAGAGTTACCCATCTGGCCTTCAGGTAAACCAACAGCGTTACCAGAGGTTTGAATAAGGGCGTTGGGGTAGGTTTTTAGTAGCGCATCCCAGGTTGGGGTATGAGCATTGGCAATAGCGTTATGTTCTGTTTCATCGCGATGGCCCCAGCCATCAAGGATAATGAGTGCAGTTGGAGTGCGGGTCTGGCTCATAATAGTAATAACTCTAATAAATTAACGTGAGTAGACAAAAAATATTGTGCCTATTCTAGCGAATCTGTGGCCTTGCGTCATTTTCTATTCTTTTTCGGGCTGTGGCTGGTTATACTGCCGCCTTTGATCCTCTTATCAGTCAACCAAATAGGCAGTAAATAGGTTATGGAACAAGCTTTCGAATTTATTAATAATAACTGGATGTTAGTCAGTGTATGGGGCGCATTTTTAGCGGCCTTTTTGTGGGATAACAACCAGCGTAGCGGGGCGAGTATCAGCTCAGCGCAAGCGACACAGATGATCAATAAGCAAGATGCTGTGGTATTGGATATTCGTGATAAGAAGGATTTTGAGGCGGGTCATTTAGCCAATGCCATCAATATTCCTTATGCCTCGTTGAGCGAACGTATGGCAGAGCTTGAATCTTCGAAAGAACACCCCATTGTATTAGTATGCAAGTCTGGCCAGAGTGTTGGTATGGCGGGCAAAACCTTGAAACAGAAAGGTTTTGAGGTCTACCGCTTAAGCGGTGGTATGTTGGAGTGGACGAACCAGAACCTTCCGCTTGTTACAAAATAGTAAAAAATAGTAAGTAATTAGAGAGTACCGCCTAGGGCTGGTGCCGATGAAAAATAAATAAAAATTAAGGAATTATCATGGCTGAAGAAGCACAACCGCAAGCACAAGACCAAGGTCAGTTTTCTCTACAGCGTTTTTACGTTAAAGATTCATCGTTCGAATCTCCGAATGCTCCAGAGTCTTTTCAGAAGCAATGGAAGCCAGAAGTTAAACTAGATTTAAATAGCCGCTCGCGTAAGTTGGCTGACGATACTTATGAAGTAGACGTTAAAGTCACAGCGACCGCTGAAAACGAAGGTGAAACAGCGTTTTTGGTTGAAGTGGTGCTAGGCGGCATCTTCCATATTAAAGGCATTGAAGGTGAACAGCTTAAGCACATGCTAGGGGCTTTCTGTCCGAATATCTTATTCCCTTATGTACGTGAAACTATCGACCAGTTGGTGGTTAAAGGTAGCTTCCCAGCCTTGATGTTAGCGCCGATTAACTTCGAAGCCTTATATCAGCAGGCCCAAGCTCAGCAAGCTCAAGCACCTGCGACAGAACCTACAGTTCAGTAGAGCCTTTCTATTGAGCTAATACTTCTGTTTAAGTAAAAAGCCGAGTTCGATTATTGTGAATTAATAATCGAACTCGGCTTTTTAGTCTCTGCATTTTCGTTAGCCAATAATCTAGCGAAAATTAGCTTCCCCCGGCATAACCATTTTGGCGCCAAGCTTCAAAAATCATCACTGCAACGGTATTCGACAAGTTCATACTACGGCTACTTTCTTTCATTGGCAGGCGTAACCATTGCTCAAAAGGGACTTGATCACGAATCTCTGCGGGTAAACCACGAGTTTCTGGGCCAAACATCAAAAAATCGCCTTCTTTAAAAGCCGTTTCGGAGTGTGTCTGCTTGCCTTTCGTCGTCAGGGCATAAATAGTTTTAGGTTGTTCTTTCTCTAGGAAGTCTGCGTAATTTTCATGAATACGGACATTGGCCCATTCGTGGTAATCCAGTCCAGCGCGACGCAGGGCTTTCTCTTCCATATCAAAACCGAGTGGTTTAATCAGGTGCAGTTGGCAGCCTGTATTGGCACAAAGGCGGATTATATTGCCAGTATTTGGCGGTATTTCTGGTTCAAATAAAACGATGTTAAACATGATGACTCCTCAGTATTGGCTGATTATAGGAAGTTGAGCATTAATTGGAAGGAAAAGCCTCATATTGATTACTGAACACTCTATTAGTAATTCGCGTTAGTTATTAGTAAGTTCATCTTCAGCGCATTTTGTTATTTATCTACTAAACTTTATTTTTAGAGATGATTTAAATCTAGAAATAGGAGTTGGTGGGTGAAATTTCGCTGGCCATTTAATAAGCAAAAGCATAAGCATTGGCTCGGTATTCATGTGTCATCACTGGCCCCGAGTGCGGTTATTTATAGTGATGCTGGGATCGAGAAGGCGATTTGCTTTGATCAAGAGCAAGGGATTGAAGTCTTATACTCTTGGCTAAAAGAACATGCAGATCATGGTATGCCAAGCGTACTGGTATTAGATGATGACGATTATGAGCTGCTATTAGTCGAAGCCCCTGATGTGCCTGCTGACGAGTTATCCGCGGCGCTTGAGTTTCGAATTGGTGATTTATTAGCTCAGCCTATAGAAGATACGGCAATTCAGGCGGTACGTTTACCTGAGGATGCTTATCGGGGCCGAATGTCTATGGCGCATGTGATTGCAGCACCGAATGAGAAAGTTAAAGCTTGGGTTAGGTGGGCGAGCAAGCTGCATTTGAGCATAGAGAGTATTACTGTTCCTGAGCTGAGCTTGCTCAATGTCTTAGCTGCCTGCGATGTGCAGCAAGGTATTGCCTTATTAGAGCTAGGGCCTAAGCAAGGGTGTATTCGCTTGTACCAAGATGGTGCTTTATACCTGACACGCCAGGTTGAAGTTGGCATTGACGCTCTAGGCATCAGCGATGATCTAGAGAAAGCAATACCCGCTGAGAACGAGAGCCTGATAGAGCCTGCTGCTGAAGCGATTGCGGTGAATGAAATCAACTTAGCTGAGCTGACGGATGATGATTTTTCTAGTGATGGTCTGAATGAAGAAGTTGATTTAGATATTGCTGATGTGGATGAACTTGAAGCTATAGAAGCGCAGCTGACGATAGACGAAACGGCTTATGTTGGTTTCTCTGCTAAGGCCAGTATGAGTGAGCAGCAAGTACAGAATCTAGTATTAGAGGTGCAACGTTCTCTTGATTATTACGAGAGCCAGTTGGGTATGGGGCAAATCACCCAGTTGTGGGTAATGGCAGGGGATAGGGATCTGACTAGTCTAGTTGACGCGATGCAGCCTGCACTGACCGCCTTGGTAGAGCAACCCAATCTAATAACCAAACTCAGTGAGGTGGCGGGAATTAATATTTCAGCCAGTAGCGACGAAGTCAATAATACAGTGACGGCTTTAGGGGGGGCACTCGCGTATGTTAGAAGTTAAGCAAAGTATTAATTTATACCTACCGCGGTTTCGTCCACTAGAACTTTCTCCAGCGATGAAGCGGTTGCTGCATATCAGTCTGTTTGGACTTGTCGCTGTGGTCTTTTTTTCGATCTTATTATTTGTAATCAAATTGTACCTTGAGGAGCAATTAGCGCAGGCGACAGAGCAGCAAGTAAAATTGGATAGTGAGTTGAGCTTAGTGATCTCGCAAATGCCCAATATTGCGATTGATAAAGACTTACAGAATCAAATTAGTCGCGAAGAAAAATTATTAGCTAAACAGCGCATGGTAGTCTCTTTCTTGCGTCAAGACTCCATTAGCGATAGCCGCAGTTTTACTCCGCTGGTCGAACAGCTGGCGCGTCAAAATGTTAAAGGAATCTGGTTATCTAAATTTGAAGTGATTAATCAAGGGAAAGATATTCAATTATTTGGTTATGCTAAAACCCCCGAGCAGGTATCAAGGTATTTAGTCAGCCTAGGGACTCAACCTGCTTATCAAGGGAGAGCATTTAAGCAAATAAATGTCGTGCGTGAAGAAAACTCTTGGAGCAAGTTCTTTCTTTCTACTCAGCAAGAAAGAACGGAAAGTGCCATGCTACAAGAAACCGAATCGGGAGCGCAGTTATGACATGGTGGCAGAAGAAACCTTATATTACGGCTATTAATGCTTACGACAAGATATCTAAGCGAGAACAGCAAATAATTTTAGTAACTGTGACCATCACCATTTTGCTATTAGGTTACTTGTTGCTGATAGAACCATTATTACTTCATTCTCAGCGCATCTATGGTGAAACCAGTCGCCTTGAGCAGATCAATAAAAACCTCTCAACACAGATTATTCAAACCCGTGAAAATCAATATCAAAACCCTAATGATCCCTTGCGAGAAAAGCTTAAGCAAGTGGTTGCAGAAGCCGGAGCGATGCAGGAAAAAATTAATTTTTTAACCAAAGCATTAGTGGCGCCTAAGCAAATGGTTAACCTGTTAGAAAAGGTGCTTACTCAAGATAAACAGTTAAAACTAATATCTCTTATTAACTTGCCTGAGCAGGCAATGAATATAGATGGTAAAAAGCTGCAGCAGAGCAATACGGTAAAAGAGGTTAATAACAAGCAGGCTACTGAAGCCTTAATTTATCAACATGCTTTTGAAGTTGAACTAGAAAGTACTTATGGCAGTACAGTCTCTTATTTAAAGCGCCTAGATAACTTGCCATGGCAATTGTTTTGGCAGAGTTTGAAGTATGAAAGTTCTGAATACCCTAAAGGAAGACTAAAAATAAAGATCTATACATTAAGTACCAGTAAGGAGGTGCTAGGTGTATAGAAAGGTAATTAAAACGTTATTGATTATGCTAGGGATACTTTCTGCGTACCCTTCTTTTGCTCAAGATCCAATGCGCCCGCCTAACTGGGTAGCGGGTAGCCGTAATGAAAATAATAACAATGCAAGCACCTTAAACTTGCAGCAAATATTGATTTCAAAAAATAGAAAAATCGCCATCATTAATGAAAAGGTTGTGATAGAAGGTGACAAGATTGATGGCGCAAAAGTAATAAACATTTCAGATAAGTGGGTTAAGGTTGTTCGTGCAGGGCGCACAATAACATTAAGAATTACACCTACGACAAAGGAATACAGTCGTGAGAAATAAGATATTTATAACGTTATTTTTAACCATTTTTTTAGCGTCTTGTGCAACTTCTCAGAAAAAAGAAGAAGTCGTGCATGAAGATGACGAGCCTTTATTAGTTTGGCAAGAAGAGTCTGAAAAAGAGGGGCAGCTTGATGAGGAGTCTTTTATTCAGCAGTTGCTGCCACCGGAACCTGAAATAGTAATAGCAGATAGTCGCTTTGATGTTGTGGCTAGAGGAACCGATATTAGATCATTCCTTATGAGCTTGGTACACGATACGGATTATAATTTAGTTGTTCATCAAGGTATTGAAGGCAATATTTCATTGAACCTTAAAAATGTCACAGTACTAGAAACCTTAGATGCCGTTAGGGATATCTATGGTTATGACTATGAAGTATCGAGTTATGGCATTCAGGTTTACCCTCGCACAGTAAAAACACGAATATTTCCGATTAATTATTTGAATGTTAACCGTTCTGGCTCGTCAGGAATGTGGGTGAGTAGTGGTCAGATAACCTCAACGGACAGCAGTGAAAATTCGGCGAGTAGCAGCTCTAGTTCGACTTCTACGGAAGCTATTAATTCAACCCAGGTTAATACTGAATCGTCATCAAATTTTTGGGGGCAGTTAACATTAACGTTGAACATGATGATAGAGGGCAATGAAAGCGCCAGTATTGTGGTTGATCCACAATCAGGAATCGTAGTCGTACGTGGTTTACCTGATGTGATTAGAGATATTGGTATGTTTTTAGAGCGAGCTGAATTAAGTGTTGGCAAGCAGGTATTGATTGAAGCAAAAATTTTGGAGGTATCCCTTAATGATGGCTTCCAGTCGGGTATTCAATGGAATACTTTTGGCGCGGGCCGTAAAGGTGGAATTGATGATACCCGCCGAGATGCCGTAGGTTCAATGGCTTCTGAACTATTAGAGAATAGCGATAATATTGGTGGCGTCTTTAACTTTAACTTTGATTATGACGATTTCACTGGTGTCATCCAATTATTGGAAACGCAAGGGCAAGTAAAAGTATTATCGAGCCCACGCATTGCCACAGTTAATAATCAAAAAGCCGTGATTAAGGTAGGTTCAGATGAATATTTTGTAACTGAATTAAAATCATCAACTACCTCCAGTGGTAGTAATACGACCACTTCACCTGAAGTCGTTTTTACCCCATTTTTCTCTGGGATTGCGTTAGATGTTACGCCACAGATTAGTGAGGGTAAGGACGTTATTTTACATGTCCATCCGACTATTACTGAAGTGAGCGAAAGACAAAAAAATGTAGAACTTAGTGATGGCACAATTACCGTGCCGCTGGCGTTTAGTTCTGTACGTGAAACCGATTCTATCATTCGCGCTAAAAGTGGTCAGATTGTAGTGATTGGTGGGCTTATGCAAAACCAAAAACGGACCACAGAATCGGGTATTCCATATTTAAGAGACATTCCTATCGTAGGGGCTTTATTTGGCCAGAATCGAGAAACAATTATTCAGAGTGAACTGGTGATCTTAATCCAGCCTAAAGTCGTTGATAGTCGTTTCCATTTTGAAGAAATGGAGCGTATTAATGATCGCTTTTCGGGATTAAAGAAAGGACTTGGAATATGACCATTGCAAATATGGTTGAGGGTTTTCAAGAACATTATGGTTTACATAAGCAACCGTTTTCTTTGGCGCCTAATACGGAATTTTATGTTGACGTAAAAACGCAGCAAGAGTGTTTTAATGTACTGAGTTATGCCCTGCAGCTAGGAGAAGGGTTTATTAAAATAACCGGTGAGGTGGGCACTGGAAAAACCTTATTATGCCGTCGTTTATTGAATACTCTATGTGAAAAAAATTATCTCTCTGTCTATATTCCTAACCCAGCATTAAGCCCTCAAGCCTTATGGCGCGCTATAGCTCATGAGTTAAAGATAGAGGTGAATAAAATTGATATTCACCAGCTGCAAGAAGCGATACAGCAGCGCTTATTGACCTTGGCTCAGCAAGGTCGTGCCGTGGTTTTAGTCGTTGATGAGGCGCAATGTATTCCAGAAGATAGCTTAGAAGCGCTGCGTTTAATTTCTAACCTAGAAGCAGAAAGCCGTAGCTTAATTCAGATCGTTTTATTTGGTCAGCCGGAACTGGATAGCTTGTTGAGCCAAAACCGATTTCGACAATTAAAGCAGCGCATAACCTACAGTGCAGCATTAACCGCCATCGATAGCGATAGTATGCAGCATTATATTCAGCAACGCATGATACTAGCGGGTTATCGTGGTATGCCGGTGTTCGAAGAGAATGCGTTAAAACTTATGTCTAAAGCCAGCGCGGGTATTCCTCGGTTAATCAATATTATTGCTCAAAAGGCCTTATTCAGTGCATTTGGTGGTGGCTCTAAAAAGGTTTCTGCTGCTCATGTTAGAGCCGCGGCAAAAGATACAGAAGGAGCGAAACCGTTAGCCGCTGAGAATCGGTATTATTGGAAAGAGATAACATTTATTGCAGTTATGGCGTGCTGGGTGGTAATGCATGAGCTTAGTTAATGATGTCTTACGGCAACTGGACCAACGCCAAGCATCCACCGAGCAGGTGATGCCTTTGCAAGCGCTGCAAGTAGAGGCTGTGAATAATACTAGGGTTAGTATCCAGCCTATATTGGCGTTAATTGCTGTGTTATTGGTCGCCATTTTATTGTTGCAATTATTTTATCCGCAGCCAATCAGCAAGCTGCTATTTTCCGCCTCGTTACCAGCAGAGCAAAAAATAGAAGCTGAAGAGTTAGCATTGACTGCTGTGGATAAACGAGTAGAGGACAAGCCGACTAACATTTTACCCGCAACGCTTGAAGCGACTGAAAATAAAACCAAAAAAGTCCTAGCTGCGCCAGAAGCAACCGGAGCGGAAACGACAGTAGCGGAAACGACAGTAGCGAATACCATACCAGTGCCTATTGAAATACAAGCTCCTGCGGTTAATCAAACCAATATTAAACGTATTGAAATCCTAGGTTTAAAAGACTATCAATTGGCGCTGAGAGCGTATAAAAACAAGCAAAGTGCTAAAGCGATGAATTGGATTGACCAAGCCATAGCTGAAAAAAATGAAGAGAAATATTTAATCTTAAAAGCCAGAATCTTTATTCAGAAAAAAGACGGTAATGGGCTGCAACAGTTTGTTTTATCACAATCCTTAAATAGTCTAGATTGGTTTCGACACGTTGCTCCAGGATTGCAGATGTTCGGCTTTTATCGTTTATCTAATCAGTATTATTCCCAGCTCGCAGAACACCAGCCACAGCAGGCTATGTGGCAATTGGCCATGGCTTTAAACTATTCTAAGCTAGGCTTAAATAATAAAAGTAATACTCTCTATCAGTCATTATCAGATTCTTCAATTTTATCTAAGCAACAGAAGAAATGGGTTGATTATCAGATCAAGCGTATGCACACAAATAAGGTAGTAATGAATGGAAGCTAGGAAAAAAGTCAGAGTCGGTGACTTATTAGTCGAGAAGTCATTAATTACTGAGCCTCAATTAATGGAAGCATTAGCTGAGCAAAAACGGACGGGTAAAAAAATTGGTCGGGTTATTACCGATCTAAAGTTTGTATCGGAAGAAAAGTTATTATCCTGCTTAGCCGATTATTTTCATTACCCTTATGTGGACTTAAACCGATATCGGATCGAAGCCGAAACGGTGCGCTTATTACCTGAAGTATCCGCCCGCCGATATCGCTGTATTGTACTAGCGATACAGCCTGATGGTCTGCTTATTGGCATGTCAGACCCTACCGACTTGATGGTGATCGACGATTTACAGCGACAATTAAAGCGCCCGGTTTTTCCTGCCTTTATTTCTGAAGATAATTTATTAACGACCTTAGATAGCATTTACCGTCGCCAAGATGAGATTGCATCCATTGCCGGAGAGCTTGAGGGCGAACTATCAGAAAGTGATTTTGATATCACAGAATTAGCGTCTGGTAGTGATAGTAGTGAAGCACCGGTAGTGCGTTTATTACAAAGCATATTTGAAGATGCGGTACAGGTAAAAGCCTCTGATATCCATATTGAGCCAGAGGAATCTCAGCTAAGAATACGCATGCGTATTGATGGTGATTTACAAGAACAGGTGATGAAAGAAAGACGTATTGCCTCGGCTCTTGTATCGCGCTTAAAAATCATGTCGGGTTTGGATATCTCCGAAAAACGGATTCCACAAGATGGCCGTTTTAATATACGCGTCAAGAACAAAAGTATTGATGTACGTTTATCGACCATGCCAGTGCAATTTGGTGAGTCGGTGGTGATGCGTTTATTGGATCAAAGTGGCGGTATTTTAAACCTTGATTCTTTAGGTATGCCAAAAGACATTCAGCAGCGCTTTAATTATTTAGTTGAGCGTCCTCACGGCATGGTTCTCGTTACGGGCCCTACCGGGAGCGGTAAAACGACGACACTTTATGCTGCTCTCAATATTCTTAATACCAAAGAAAGAAAAATTATTACCGCAGAAGATCCGATTGAATATCGCTTGCCTCGTATTAACCAGGTGCAAGTAAACCCTAAAGTGGGCTTAGAATTTTCAACGGTATTACGGGCCGCCTTACGACAAGATCCTGATGTGATTTTAGTCGGTGAAATGCGTGATCACGAAACTGCAGAAATTGGTCTGCGTGCGGCGATGACAGGGCACATGGTTTTATCAACCTTGCATACCAATGATGCGGTATCAACTGCTATGCGGTTATTAGATATGGGGGTTGATAATTATCTAGTGGCATCGTCTTTACGGGCGGTGATGGCGCAGCGCTTGGTAAAGCGTTTATGTGATCATTGCCAAGAAGAATATCAGCCGGATGAACAAGAAAAATCTTGGTTAACCTCGATGGACGAAAACGCATTATCAGCCAGTTTCTTGCGGGGGCGTGGTTGTCACCATTGTAATAATACCGGTTATAGCGGTCGTATTGGTATTTATGAATTATTAGAAATGGATGAGGCAATGATCGCTGCAATGCGTAGGAACTCGGCGGATGAGTTTGCTAACGCGGCTAAGGCACACCCTAGATTTAGACCACTTGCACTGTGTGCTTTAGATTATGCGCGCCAAGGAACTACTTCTTTAAGTGAAGTTTTCCGCATCAGTGCAAGCCTAGGAGAAGGTGGCTGATATGCCAGAGTTTCAATATAGCGGCCGTGACGCCAGTGGTCAGTTAGTTAATGGCACACTGTCGGCAGCGAATCAAGCCGCGGCAATGAGCTCACTGCAAAGCAAACACATTATTATTACTCGTTTTGCCGAGGCGGAAGCGGAAACAAAAGGTATTGAGTTTTCTTTTGCACCGACGAAAAAAATAACCCTTGATGATCAGGTATTATTAACTCGGCAGTTGTACGCGTTAGCGAAAGCCGGGATTCCTATTATCCGGGCCTTAAATGGACTCGCTGAATCAACGGATAATCCTAGGTTAGCGGAAGTGCTAGAAGCCATCGCGGAATCATTAATTTCTGGTTCTGAGTTAGCAACGGCCTTTCGCCAGTTTCCAAAAATATTTTCTCCAATTTTTGTCAGTATGATTCACGTGGGGGAAAATACGGGGCGCTTAGACCTAGCCTTTCAAAAACTCACGGCTCATTTAGAACTAGAGCGAGAAACCAAGAAGCGCATTAAATCGGCTACCCGCTATCCTCTCTTTGTTATATCAGCCATTGTTATGGCCATGACCGTTATCAATGTTTTCGTGATCCCCAACTTTGCTAGTGTATTTGCCAAGATGGGGGCGGACTTACCGCTGGCAACACGATTTTTAATGGCCAGCTCCCAGTTGACGATTAATTATTGGTGGTTAATCTTAACGCTTGTTATTGGCGGCGGCATTGCATGGCTGAAGTTTGTAAAAACCGCTAAAGGATTATTATGGTGGGATACTAAAAAATTACGCTTACCTTTATTTGGATCACTATTTAAACGCATTGCCTTATCGCGCTTTTCTCGCTCCTTCGCCATGATGCTGTCTTCTGGTGTGCCGATTTTAAAAGGCTTATCCATAGTGGCTGAAAGTGTGGGTAATAAATCCATCGGCTTAGCGATTGAAGATATGTATCGCGGCGTCGAGCGTGGGGAACGCTTAACCAGCACCGCAGCGGCAACAGGATTGTTTACTCCTTTAGTTTTACAAATGTTGGCGGTAGGGGAAGAGACGGGCTCGGTTGATACGTTATTAAATGATGTCGCTGATTTTTATGAAGAAGAAATTGATTATGAGTTAAAGCAGCTTGCGGATTCGATCGAGCCTATTTTATTAGTATTTTTAGGCATATTAGTACTCGTATTAGCCTTAGGGGTGTTCTTACCCATTTGGGATCTTAGTGGTGCCATGGGGGGGACATAATGCTCGATGGTCTTTTTGTATCTATTCGTAACTCGAAAAGGAAAACATTAATACCCTTGACTATAATTAAAAATGAGAGGTTATTTAATAAGGCTGGTTTTAGTTTATTAGAGTTCACAATCGCTTTGACCATTATTGTTATTTTGGTATCAATCTTGATACCAAAACTTACTAACTTACAAGATGATGCTCATAAAGCGAATGTGCAGTTGATCGCAAATTCATTGCAGTCCGTAGTGAATTTCACTCATAGTCTTTGGCAGTCACAAGGATCGAAAAATAAGACTGCATTACTCAAAGGCTTTGGGGATGGAAATATACTGATGGGAAATAAAGGCTGGCCAGTAGATGCAATCGATTTGGAGCAACAACATTCAGATCCTAATGCGACTCGCCTTGTCTTGAATAGCTCAACCTGTAAACGGCTATGGAATGGCTTATTAATAGATGCAGCACCTAAGGTTAAAGTGAGTACTGTTGAACAAGAGAATAAAGAGGTGAAGCAGCCTTTTATTTACCAAGCAGAATTTGATCAAGGGTTATGTATTTATCGCTACCTGTTAGTTAATAACGGTGCACGAATTGAATATGATCTGGCAACAGGTCGAGTTATTACCTTATTTTAAAAACTTTATTAAAGTAAAATTTAGGAGCGATCTATGAAAAAGATCAATAAACAAGCCGGCTTTACCCTCATTGAATTGATTATGGTGATTGTGATTTTAGGGGTGCTTTCTGCATTCGCTTTACCACGATTTGCTAACTTAGGGGATGAGGCTAGAACGGCCAGTATTAATGCCTTGGCGGGGGCGATTAAGTCTGCTGCCAATATTGCCCATGCTCAGCAGCTTGCGGATGGAGCAAGTGGGGCCACTGGGGTGAACTTAGAAGGGAGTGCGATTACTATGGTTGCTGGCTACCCTACTGCGAATGCGGCGGGAATTGGTGCTGCCGCGCAAATTGTGGCTCCTGGTGATTATACGAGTTCTGGTGGTGGTACGGCTGCAGGGGATACTATTGTCTATACGATAGCGGGTACTGCAGCAGGGTCTTGTCAGGTATCCTATACTCCAACGAATGCCGTGGTTGCGGTAGAGCCTACTTGTTAAACGCTGATATTAAACCAAGAGTCGTTTGACTCTTGGTCTTTATGAAAATACATCAGCAAGGTTTTACTTTAATTGAACTAATCACAGTTATCATCTTGCTGGGAATCCTTTCAGCCTTTGCCATTAGTCGCTTCCCTTCTTCACAAAGTTATTCTACTCGCATCATTAGCAATCAGCTCATTGCATCTGCGCGTTTAGGCCAACAAACCGCGTTAGCTCGCGCCTCTGTTAATGCGGCTAATCATACTGTTCTCAATGTCAATCCTAATGCCAATACATGGACTTTGGCGGTAACCGCTGGGGGGACAAATTATACAGCGGAAGTTAAGCGCGGCGCAGAGCAAGTGCGCTTTGGCAGCGACTTATCCGCAGCTTGTGCATCTTTAACTGCAGCGCCGTTATCGATAACATTTGATGGTGATGGCAATCGCGTGCCGGCACAAAATTTACGCATCTGTATCGACTCAGTGACCGATGTTGAACTGTGTATTAGCCCCTCAGGATATATTTATGAAGGCAGTTGCTTACCCTAGAGCTAGAGGTCTATTAGGGCTTAAAGGTTTTAGTTTAATCGAATTGATTATTACTATTTTAGTATTGGCTATCGCTTTGAGTGCATTAACGTCCAGTATTTTTACTGGAGTCGGGCGTAATGCTGACCCTATGTGGCAAAGCAAAGCGACCCAGCTTTCACAAGCTTACCTCGATGAAATTTTATCGATGCGCTATCAAGAGAACTCACCTTTAGGGGGAGGGGCAGTCAATACTTGTGTGATTAATGGGCCGGAAGCGGGAGAAACCAGCCGCAGTTTATACGATGATGTTGATGATTATGATGGCTTAAGTGCAGCGGCTGATTTCCTCGATACCAGTACCAGCTCCAATTACGCGGGCTATACTGTGAGTATCGCAGTGACGTGTGTTGGGCCAAATAATGCGGCCGCTACTAATAGCAAGTTGATTGCTGTGACCATCACCTCACCGACGAATCAAAATCTTGTATTCTCGGTTTTCAGGGCTGATTTTTAATGCTTTTATCTGTTATTGAATTATGAAGACATTTTCATCTTACACTAGGCTTACCGCTTTCACCTTAATCGAGCTAGTGATGGTGATCGTCGTATTAGGCATTTTAGCGACCGGCAGTGTGAAGTTTATTTCTCACTCGGCCCAAGGTTTAGTCGATAGCGCAGAGCGACAAGCGCTAGCCAGTAGTGCTTATATTGCCGTTGAGAAGGTACTGCGAGAGGTGCGCCGAGCATTACCCAATAGTGTGCATACCTTTAGTGATGGTGGGAATACTTGTTTAGAAATGGTGCCTATTAGGCACAGCTCGGAGTACCTATCGGTGCCCACGGCTAGCCCAGCGACGAGTTTTGATAGTCTTGCGTTTGTTGGCGCCACAGGGGCAGAAACGGGATATGTGGCGGTATACCCTAATAATAAAGATTCGGTCTATGGGACAAGCCCAGCTACTGTGCGCAGCATCTCAACGGCGACGGCAACCGCTGGTAGTGTCGGTGGCCCAGGGGCTAACTTACAGACCATTACGTTTGCTGGGGGCGCGGATTATCGTTTTCCAACCGACTCTCCTCGGCGTCGTTTTTTTCTGGTCGGCCAGCCGATTAGCTTTTGTGATGATGGGAGTGGGCGCTTATGGCGCTATCAAAATTATGGTTTTCATCCTGATAGCAGTAGCAGCATCCCTACTGCGGGTAATAATCGACTATTAATTGCCGATTCCTTACAAGCCAATAGCTTAGAATTTAATGTGCTACCGGCACAACTACAAAGAAATGCTGTGGTGCGCATGAGTCTTATTATTGAACGCTCGGGTTCTACTAGCGAGCGAATGGATATTAGCCAAGAGGTGCAATTACGCAATGTCCCTTAATCAGCCAAGTATCAGGCAAACAGGCATTGGTTTGCCGGTTGCGCTTTTTATTATCACTATTATGAGTTTAATTGCGGTTGCGGTTAATCAAATCGGTGCGTCTAGCAGCCAGACTTATAGCCAGAACTTATTATCTAGCCGGGCCTTTTACGCCGCAGAAAGTGGCGCGCAATTACGCAGTGAAAGTGTTTTAAGCACAGTGCCTTGTGTGTGTGGTAGCAACCAAACCTATACCTTTAATGTGATTGGTTTGGGTTTATGTTCAGCGATAACAAGCTGCAGTGAAATTGTCGCTAATGCCAATACCTATTGCACGATTGAAAGTATCGGCAGCTGCGATAATTCAAAAGCGCAGCGCACTGTAGAAGTGAGATTAAAATGATACGCCTCGTCAGGTTCATCGTATTCATTGCTATTACCATCAATATACCAATCGCTCTTGCGTCGTATTCAATGACGGAGTTAGAAGCGAGTGCATTAGAGGTTCCAGATACTATTAATACTGTGGTTTGGGAAAATACAGATACTAACTACCCTGATGATGACGATAAGCAAACCGTCAGTATCGGTTTTCCTTTTCAGTTTGATGATACGATTTATAACTCAGTCACTATCTTTACTAATGGTATTTTAAAATTTGGTGCAATTGAAAGAATGCATCGTGATTATAGAAATGAAGCCTTAGCTACCGATGAAGGTGATCGTTTTATTGCTATTTATTGGGATGATCTCGTTGATGATGCTTCTTCATCGGTAACCTATGGCAGTTTAGGGACTAGTCCAAATCGTAAGTTCGTTGTTAATTGGACAAATGTTAGGGCTTATTCGAATAACTTACGTTATGACTTTCAAGCCGTATTATATGAAAATGGAGATATTCGCTATCGCTATAATAACAATACCTCAAACGGTCAAAGTGCAACCATTGGTTTAGAGATCAATGACTTAGATTTTGTTCAGTATTCTTATAATTCTAATAGTGTTGAAACCAGTTTTGATTTGTTATTTCGTAATCAATTATTGGCCTTACCCGCACCTCACTTACAGTATCGATTAGATGAGGTTGAGTGGGATGGTAGTGCTGGCGAAGTTAAAGACTCAACGCTAAATAACTTACATGGCCGAGCCTTTAATGGCGCTATGACCTCCGATGCATCTCCGGCATTAGGGAGTAATATCGGTACCTGTAATTATGGTGATTTTGATGGCAATAATGATTATGTTGAAATAGCGGATAATAATTTATTGGATTTTTTGACCGACTTCTCGGTTGGAGCCTGGGTCAAAATTGATGCGCTGCCTGCCTCTGGGTTGAAAACCATTATCTCGAAAGATGAGAACTATGAATTCCATGTTAATGCCAGTGGTCAAATATTCTGGTGGTGGCAAAGCGCTGCTAATCAAACTAGGCAGCTCACCTCTAATGCCAGTATAAGCGCCGGTAGTTGGAATCATATTGTGATTAGCTATGCCACGGGTCAGCAGACAATATTTATTAATGGAAGTGCTTCTGGCAGTGCTAGCCATACCGAAAATGCCAAAGTAAATTCAGATCCCTTGCAAATTGCGAGCGATCAAAATTTCTCAGGGCGGTATTTTAATGGCGATATCGACGAAGTTAATATTTTTGACCAAGCCTTATCCGAGATGCAAGCTTATGAGTTAATGAATAAAACACGCCCTTGTTCATCGATTAACTTATGTATTAGTAGTTTTCCTGATGGGCTAAATAGCCATAATAATGGCACGATTAGTTTTGGCCGTGATGCGCAACTCTTTTTCAGTCCCGACGATATTTTGGACGCGAATAACATTGTTATTAATGGTTTTTCGAATGATAAAACCTGTGTTTCGGTCGAGTGCCAAGCTAATGGTCTAGCTTCGGATATCACTACACCTCCGACCTTTCCTGATACCAGTGGTTTTAGTGAAAATATTAGCATAGGTAATAATAGTTCGGGTTCAAGTAATCCAGCGATTAATCAATATGACCAAATCGATATTGGTAATGGATCGGTATTTACCTTCAGCGGAAGTTTTAGTGATTATTATATTGATACCTTAGGGGTGGGAAATAATACCGAGTTGGAACTCTTACCAGGGAATTATTGGATCAGAAATTTAGATACTGGCTCAAGTAATAATCCTAACTCAGGATTAGAAATTCGTGTGATAGGCTCTGGTACCGCGCGTTTATATATCAATGATAATGTATTAATAGGGCAAACATTATTAGCTAACTCACCTTCTCAAGGCAGTGCAGGGGATCCGAGCAAGTTAATGTTGTATGGATATAACAACCTTACCCTTGAACGCAATGCGACTTTTAGTGGCATCATATATGCCGCAGGTGATGTGGATGTGCAGCGCGATGGTAATGTGTATGGGGCGATTGCGGCGAGTGATATTACCTTAGGGCGCTTGACCAATGTATTTTATAACCCGAGTGCGGCGGCCAATTTAGATTATGGTGAACTGTGTGAAAGTGCGAGCTGTACTTTAGGCAGCTTTAATATCATTCAGCCTGAGTATGCCTTGGCTTGCCCAGATACCCGGGCCCAAGTTTCTATTCAAGCTATGTGTGATGATGGTACTTCGTTAAAAGACGATTATATCGGGACGGTTGATTTATCGAGCAGCGAGAACTCGTTAACTGAATTCTATGCTTCAACGACTGCTAATACAGTGATTAATTCTATAGACTTTGATGGCTCTGAGGCGGGTTTAAAAAGCGTCTATCTTTTTCATCAAAATGAACAGCCTAATTTACAAGTGATAGCAGCGGATGCTGCGGTCGGAGTTAGCACGACCTCCAATAATGCCACGGATTTTAGAACATCGGGTTTTGCTGCCAGCAATCCTAGCTCGTTTGTATGTGGGAATAGTAGTAGTTTTAGTTTAACCGCGATAGGGCAAGATGATACTGGTGCAAGCTGTCAGGTGCTGACTGGCTTTAATGGCTCAAAAGCTTTAAAAGCTTGGTATCAGGTTAACCTGGATGCCGACATAGAAGCAGAGCCTGTTTCTACTAACTTATCCATGGCGAATCAATTGATTAATGACCAAACCGAGCCAGCTGCGAATAATATCAACTTAACCTTTAATAACGGGGTCGCTACTATTCCTCTCGGGTACGCTAATGCTGGGCAGATTTTAGCCGTGAATGTAAAACATGATGATGCCCCTTATGATAATAGTGTACCCGAGCTGGCGGGTATTACCCTCAATGCCAGTACCGCTTCTTTTGTCGTGAGCCCAGAAGCGATTAACCTCTCTATTGCGAGTGCAAGCTCGGCTTGTGCTAGCGCTGATGCAAGTTGTTCAAAATTTGTTGCTGCGGGCAGTGATTTTGTTGTGAATGCTCAAGCGCAGTGTGTGGGTGGTGGCATTGCCGATGATTACCAAGGGGATATTAGTTTATCTCATAGTTTAGTCGCCCCAGCCGCTGGTAATCTAGGGACGCTAGCGGTGACTGCGGCCACCATCAATGCCGTGGATGCGGGTTCGATTCAAATTAATAATCAAGCCATATCTGAAGTCGGGGTATTTAACTTAATGGCTGAGGATAGTGATTATTTTTCTGAATCTATAACGCCTTTTACTTTAGCTGATGTCGGTCGTTTTTATCCCGCTTATTTTGCTATGACAAGTAATAGTGTCGGCAATAGCTGTGGTAGCTTTAGTTATATGGATCAGCCTGGTATGACGATCGCTTATACCTTACAAGCGCATAAAACCGGGGGTGGTTTATTACTCAACTATCATGCTGATTTTGCGAAAGCGACCCTCGCGCTGGTGGCCGAAAATAATAATGATGGTGGTAGTTATCAAGCGCGGCTGCTCGGCTTTAATGGGACTAACTGGGTCAATGGGGAGTACCTCTATGCCGATAGTGGTATGTTTTCGCGGGCATCTGTAGTGGATGGGCCTTACCCGCAATTAGAAATCGCAATAAAGCTCAGTGATAATGATGGTGGGGTAAGTGATCTTAGCGCATTGGATTTGAAGGCGGATACTAATACCGACTGCACTGCGCTCGGGAACTGTGATGCTAAATGGCTTGGTTCTACTCTTGATGTGCGTTTTGGTCAGCTCAAGTTAGGTAATGTCTTTGGCCCAGAAAGTTTTGATCTGGATATGAGGGTGCAAAGTGAATACTTTGATGGTGCGGATTTTATTATCAATAGTGATGATAACTGTACTAACTTATTGGTATCCGACCCACCCTTGACTCCTGATGCTGCAAGCTGGAGTGGCAGATTAGATCCAGGGGAAACGTTACCGAGTTTAATCACTGACATTAGCGCGGGTAGAGCAGTACTACGTTTCAGTGCCCCTGGTATCGGCAATGAAGGTTCGGTACTTTTTGAATACAATGCAGATACTTGGTTAAAAACCGAAAATACCGGTGATGGCAGTTATGATGATAATGCGGCCGGGAAAATAACATTCGGTCAGTACCGAGGTAATGATCGAATGTTGTATTGGCGAGAACTGGTGCGTTAAGCCTCGGTTTCTTCGTCTTCGTGCTGTTCATCAGCATCCATATTTAATTCTTTAATTTTACGGGTTAGGGTATTGCGTCCCCAGCCTAATAAAACCGCTGCATCTCGACGACGACCCGCAGTATGCTTGAGCGCGGTTTCTATCATGATGCGTTCAAAAATTGGAACGGCCACATCGAGTAATGCTGGGGTGCCTTGGGTCAATTGTTGGTCGGCCCAATATTGCAGTGCTTGACCCCAATTTCCCGAAGTTGGTGCTACCGCTTGCTGATCTAAGAGCTCGGGGGGTAAGTCATTAATATGAACTTCTCGCCCTGATGCCATGACGGTAATCCAGCGGCAGGTATTTTCTAGCTGGCGTACGTTGCCTGGCCAATCCAATTTGGATAAGTAGTCTGAGGTTTCGGGCTTTAACGTTTTTACTTCAACGTCTAATTCTTCGGCGGCAGAATTTAAAAAGTGCTTTAATAAGCGTGGAATGTCTTCTCGGCGATCGGCTAAGCGAGGAATGTGAATACGAATAACGTTTAAACGGTGAAATAAATCTTCGCGGAAACGGCCTTCTTTTACTAAGCCTTCTAAATCTTGGTGGGTCGCGGCAATAATACGCACATCAACTTTAACTGGGGTTGTGCCACCGACACGGTAAAATTCACTATCAGCTAATACGCGCAATAATCGAGTTTGCGTATCCGCTGGCATATCACCGATTTCATCCAGAAATAAGGTGCCGCCATTCGCTTGTTCGAAGCGCCCACGACGTTGACCACCAGCCCCGGTAAAAGACCCTTTTTCATGGCCGAATAATTCGGATTCAATTAAGTCTTTTGGAATCGCCGCCATGTTGAGTGCAATAAAGTTTTCACTCGAGCGTGGACTGTGCTTATGCAACGCATGGGCGACCAGCTCTTTACCGGTTCCCGATTCACCATTAATTAAGACTGTGATATTAGATTGAGATAAACGGCCAATAGCACGGAAGACTTCCTGCATGGCAGGGGCCTCACCTATGATCTCGGTATCATTAGGTAATTCTTCAACGGTATTATTATTCGCCTGCTGTTCTTCGTAGTGTGCAATTGCCCGCTGAATTAGGGTGACGGCTTCATCGACGTCAAACGGCTTAGGTAAATATTCAAACGCACCACTTTGATAAGAACTTACCGCACTATCAAGATCTGAATGAGCCGTCATAATGATTACGGGAAGTTCAGGGTAGGCCTCATTAATTTGTCCTAATAAGGTTAAACCATCGATCCCTGGCATACGAATATCAGTCATGATTGCCGCTGGTTTTTCTTTTGCCAGCAATCCCATGATCTGCTCAGCACTATCAAAAACTTCACACGGAATGTTGGCTTGTTCTAAGGCTTTCTCTAGTACCCAGCGGATTGATTTATCATCATCAATAATCCAGACAGTATTCATATCGATTAGTCCTAAGAATGTTTAAGTGGTAAGTAAATTGAAAATTGGGTACAGCCCGCTTCGCTTTGGTATTCGATAATACCTTCGTGCTGGTTAATCAACGATTGTGCTATCGATAACCCCAGCCCAGTGCCTTCAGCACGGCCGCTGACCATGGGGTAAAATAAGTTTTCTTTTAGTTGCGGCGGAATACCAGGACCATTGTCTTCAATCATAATATGAGCCACGAGACGATGACGCTGATGACCAATAGTGAACTGGCTTTTAGTACGGGTTCTTAAGGTCAGAGTGGGTTGCTCTGTATGCGCTTCAATCATAGCTTGTACGGCATTACGACATAAGTTTAAGGTCGCTTGAATCAGCTGAGATTTATCGCTAATAAATTCTGGGATAGAGGGGTCATAATCGCGGACAATTTTTATATCCCCTTGCTGGTCAACTTCTACCAACTGACAAACCCGTTCGAGTACTTCGTGAATATTGGTATTTTCTTGCTTGGGGAGCTGGTGGGAGCCTAATAAACGATCAACCAAGTCACGTAGACGATCGGCTTCTTCAATAATAATATTGGTATATTCATCGAGGGATTGGTCGGGTAATGCGCGGGATAATAACTGCGCTGCGCCACGAATTCCGCCTAACGGGTTTTTAATTTCGTGAGCCATCCCACGTACCAGTTCACGGGTTGTTTCTTGCTTAGAGATAATCTGCTCTTCGCGAGAGATTCTCATTAAGCGATCACGGCCTTGAATCTCAATTAATAAACAAGGTGTGCGGCTTTCAGGGTGAACAATAGGACTAACACTATAATCTACGGTAATGCACTGAGTATTGTGTAAGACAACTTCAGTTTCACGCTTGGTGAAGGTATAGCCAGTGGTGATTGAACCTTGCAGAGCTTCTTTATCGACTTCAGATTCCCACGCTAGGTCATAGAATGGTTCACCAAGACCGCGGCGGCCGCTGACCTGTAATAAGACTTCTGCTGCTGGATTCATATAGATTACCGACAGGTCGACATCTAGCAATAATATACCAGTATTCAGATATTCGAGTAGTTGCTGGTTAAGCACGGCAGATGCAATCATGTAATAAACCCTTCCATTTGCATTACCCAATGCAAAAACTAAACCATTATTGGGTATGCACGTATCTGATACCTTAATAAGCTATTGTAGCGCTATTTTGGTCGGATTTAGAGCACAAACTTCGCTAAAGGCTCCAATGTGGTGCATTCAAGTGCTAGTATTGCATTAATATGGTGCAAAAATATTGGTATGTAGCTGATATGGAAGCTGATCTTGAAGCAGGTATTGAGGTTAGCGTTGAACGAAGATGTTTTGCACTTTACTGGCAATTTTCTCGAGCTTATTGTCCCGTTGGCGAATGATCACTTGTAAGCTATGGCTGCCACGATCTGCATTATTGATTTGCCAGCTCAGCTGCTGACCACTGCTAATTTCTTGGCCATCATAGAGTAAGACGGCTTCATCTTGATCGTGCAGTGCGGGGGATATCTGTACCGATACGATGAAGTTACCGAGCTCGCCACGGTTGAGGTGGCTGTCTGCTACTGGGCTATTAATACTGATGTGCTGATAACCTAGTTGAGCATCACGCGTGTCGAGTGGGCTTGCGGTGGTTCTTTGGGGTACCTTGATGGCAGGAATGGTACTAATTTCTTTAACTTTATGAGTGCGAGACTCGCTACTCGGTGTATCCGAGAAAATCCGGTTGCCGTTTTCATCAATTGAAATATAAACGTCGGTGCTATGGCTTACGCTGGAAAAATTGAATGCAAGAGCACATAGCCCAAGGGTAATAATAATTTTATTCATTTCATCATCATGACAGTAGAGGTAGATAAACTCAATCTTCTTTATAATCGCTGCTAGTTAAAGTGTAGATCCTAGATCGTTAAGTTGTTGAATCATAGAGAAGAAAAATGAAAGCATTAATTCAAAGAGTATCTTGCGCGAGTGTGACGGTCGATGGGATGTTAATTTCTGAAATTGATCATGGCTTAGTGGTTTTCTTGGGAATTGAAAAAGAGGATGACTCGATAGCCCTTGATAAGTTATTACATAAAATCAGTCATTATCGAATTTTTGCTGATAGCGATGACAGGATGAATCTGAACGTGCAGCAGGTCGATGGCAGCTTATTAGTGGTTTCTCAATTTACCTTAGCCGCAGACACCCATAAGGGTTTACGCCCAGGGTTTTCAAGTGCCGCAATACCTGAATTAGCAGAAGCTTTGTATGAAGAGTTCATCAGCAAAGCTCAAAATAAAGGCCTGACAGTAGCCACTGGCCGCTTTGCTGCGGATATGAAGGTCGCACTGATTAACGACGGCCCGGTAACCTTCTGGTTATCGAGCTGATCGCCTTAAACAAGTTATTACAATAAGAGCTAAGCGGACTCTGGCTGCTGTTCATAAAGCTCTATAGCTTCTTCTAGAACAAATAAATAAGAAGGCTTTATATTGGTACTTAAGCCCGCATAAATTGAGTTCAAAGAAGTACTACCCTTAATCATGTTAGTTAATAAACGCCCTGTTTTGACGAACCAGCGCGCCGCCGACAATTGGCTATCTTGGCCTTGAGGCAGGTAATAAATCTTTAACTCAATAATAAAATTGATATGCTCAGTCTCTCGGTTGCATTGGGTTAACAGAGCAGATGGTTGGCTGATACAGTGCACATCAAGATGTTTAAAGCGTTGCATTAAACGCTTTTCAACATCCGCTTTTTGCTTAGGAATATCGGTTCGCACTAATCCAGGAAGCTTAAATTGGCATTTAATGCTACCTACAAGCTGGGCAGGAGATGTCGTTGGTATTTGCGGGGTATTACAAATTTTTAAACTCATGATACTTCTTATAGTTATTTTCTAGCTATTTTTAGTGGCAGTATTACGTTTCTAGTAACAATTTCGTGTAAAAATTTATAATGAATAATACTGATAAAAATATTTGTTAGTGTAATGAATTGTTATTATAACGACTGAATGTTACCGAATTTTTACAGAAATGGATAATCCAATTTATAAATAGTACAAAGTCACAGATTTAGGCGAATTGGTTGATGCCTTTTCCTTGCCTAGGATCGGCATTAATATTTTGCAATTGCTTGAAAACTTCTATCGCAGGGCTATTTTCTTGTAGGGCTACAAGTTCCACTTGCGGGCTATTATCTGGTTGAAGATTATCAGTATTATCTGAAGAAGGAGGTCGCACATCGTTAGGCTCTGTTTTGCGGACGATGCCAGCTTGCTGATCAAATTCAGCTCTTTGTGCCTCTTGTTGTGCGGCCTCATTTTTTTGCTGTTCTCCAGCAGATTTTACTATGTCTGCTTGCGTCACTGAGGGTGACGTCTGTTTTTCTGATGTGTTCTCAATAACCGCTTTGGCTTGCTCGGAAGACCCGCGACTGCGTTTATCACCTGCCCCTTGAACCTCTTGTTCTTGTTGAACAGTCAGCTTAGTCTCAGTTGCTTGAACAGAACGTTCAGCTTGCCTGCGAGCTGGCTGGGCAGCAGGTAATGATAAATTACCTGTGGATGATATCGATGTCATTGCTGCTTCCCATAAAACAAGTATTAACCTTACCTTCTATAACCACGATTAATAATACGTTTATTGCGATTGACCTAACAAGGTTTGGAGAACTAAACAACCTTGCACTCAATAATCATAGCGGTAAATGGGGTGATTTTGAACGCTTTAATGCCTACTTTAGAGACGCCTTTGATCTAATAAAGCGTCTCTATATACAGCTCTATGTTCGACGAGCTTGGTACAGGTTCACTAAGCGAAATTCATCCAATTCATCAAGGTCGGGAACGGTAAAGGATTCTATTTGCCCAATCGCCTGATAAGGGGGGAAGTTGAAGTTTTTCACCCGCGAATCGGCGACTAAAACTTCAGCGGCTTTATCAAGGAAGACATCCAATAAAGGCAGGTTGGCTTTGTCGTAAAGGACATCCGCTGCAATTAATAAATCGATCTCTTGGTCAAATTCAAAGAGGTTGCCATGGCGTTCAAACTCTACCTGATTCAGCTTGGCATTATGCTGACAAGATAACAGAGCGTCGGGGTCGATATCGCAAGCAATAACCTGTTTTGCCCCGGCCATAACGCAGGCAATCGCGACGACGCCAGAGCCTGCACCAAAATCCATGATGCGTTTATTACGCACCAGTTCGGGGTTGTCGAGTATGTGCTGAGCGAGTACCTGGCCGCTGGCCCAGCAAAAAGCCCAGTAGGCTGGATAGGCTTGTATGGCCAGAATTTCATCTTGGCTAAACGGGCGCTGCATCGGCACGGGGTCGACTAACCAGAGTTTAATCTCGGGGCATTGGGGTAGCACTTGTTCACTTAACGAGGCATCGTGCAGCATGCTTTGAATGCACTGGGTTAAGGTATCAGGCGCGGCTTGAATCATGGTTGAGTGGTCGTTAGCAGGTTGAGTCATTATGAATGTATTCACTTACGCGCTATTTAATGCGCAAAAAATGGCTAGGGATTATAACTCAAAACTATCGAGATACTCTGGCACAATCACCTGCTGCCAGCCTAGCTGCTGTTTAATATGGCAACGCATCGCATCTGCCGCGACGGCTTCACCGTGAGTAATAAAGGTTTTTTTAGGCTCAGCTAGCGTTTTCAACCAGTTGATAATCTGTTGGTAATCACCATGGCTAGATAAGGCTTCTAGGTTGTGAATTTCGGCATTGACGGGTACGTAACCACCATGAATTTTAATTTTAGTATGGCCATGGGTGAGGTTGAAGCCGCGGCTGCCTGCGGCTTGATAGCCGAGAAATAAAACGCTGTTCTTGGGGTTGGGTAATAAGGCTTTTAAATGATGTAAAACCCGACCACCACTGGCCATTCCACTTGCACTAATGATGATGCATGGGTCTTTACGCATGACTAATTCAATGGATTCAGCTTTGGTTTTGGCGAAGGTTACCATGTGGTCGATGGATTTGCATTGGGCCTGGTTTAGGCGATGCTTTTCTTGGTAGTCAAAAAATAACTCGGTCGCGCTGATAGCCATAGGGCTATTTAAAAAAACCGCGACTTTAGGAATCTCTTGTTGCGCTCTAAGGTGCTCAATAATGTGCAGCGCTAACTGAGCGCGGCCGACAGCAAAAGCAGGCATTAAGACAATTCCGCCACGCTTTAGGGTGCGGTTAATAATCTCACGCATTTCAGTATACGCATTCATTTGCGGATGTAGGCGGTCGCCATAAGTTGATTCTACGACTAAATAATCGGTATTTTTAATGCTTTCAGGGGGGGGCATTATAAGGTCATCTGGACGGCCCACATCCCCACTAAAGGTAATGGATTTACCTTCACTATTAATGCGTATACTGGTCGCGCCTAAAATATGACCAACGGGTCGTAAACGTATTTGGCAATCTTCAAATAAGCGATGGCTTTGGTCGGTGCTTAAGACTTTAAATTGTTTTAATACTTTAATAGCGTCTTGCTCGGTATATAAGGGGTCGGCGGGCTGGTGGCGGCTGAATTTTCTCAGATTGGCGTAACGGGCATCTTCTTCTTGTAAATAACCCGCATCCGGTAATAAAACTCGGCATAAAGCGCGGGTGGCATGGCTGCAATAAATGGGGCCTTTAAACCCTCTTTTCATTAAGGCGGGTAAATAACCACTATGATCAACATGGGCGTGGGTCAGTAGCACGGCATCAATCTGGCTTGGCTCTATCGGTAGGGCTTGCCAGTTTTTTTGGCGAGCATTTTTCATCCCTTGAAACATTCCGCAATCAATGAGCAATTTAATACGGCCTAGGGTTAATAAATATTTAGACCCAGTAACGGTTTCGGTCGCTCCTATAAATTGAATCCTCATGGTTAAAATCCCCTAGCCGTTTGCTTAAGGTAACTCATTATAGCTTTATCAAAGCGTGCTCACTCCCTAAGCATAGCGGAATTAAACAAGGTAAAAGCTTGTGCTAGCACAAGGCAATATAAGCCATAGATGACTAAGCTGAATTAAGAGCTTGATGCATAGCTTGAGGGGGCCGTAGTGGCAGATAACTTTTTATATTTAACTAAAATCGGTATTGATACCTACCAGCAGGCTGTGGTCTTTATGCGTAAAGACTGTCATGTCTGTCGTGCCGAAGGTTTTAATGCCATGACTCGGGTGAGAGTCTGTAGCGATAAAAAGTCGATTACCGCCACCTTGATTATAGTCTCTGATCATTTTTTATCTCATCAGCAAGCAGGCCTTTCCGATATTGCTTGGCAGATGTTAGCCGTGGAAGAAGGAGATGTCGCCCAGTTTAGTCATGCTCCAGCGGTGGATTCAATGTCGTACGTCAGAGGTAAGTTATACGGTGAAATACTGACGGATATAAGCACAGAAAAAATCGTCATGGATATTAAACAAGGCAATTATAGCGATGTGCAATTAGCGGCGTTTGTTGCTGCTTGCGCGAATGACCGCTTGTCGTTAGCCGAGACCATCTCATTAACCAAGGCTATGGTCGCTAGTGGTGAGAGGTTTCGCTGGGCGCAAGAGATAGTGATGGATAAACACTGTGTAGGTGGCTTACCGGGCAATCGCACGACACCGATTGTTACTGCCATACTAGCGGCGAATGGCTACCTAATGCCTAAGACGTCGAGTCGCGCCATCACCTCACCAGCGGGGACCGCTGATACGATGGAAACTATGACCCCAGTAATACTCACGTTTGAACATATGCGAGAGGTCGTTGAGCAGCAAGGAGCTTGCTTGGCCTGGGGTGGGGCCGTCAGTTTAAGTCCGATTGATGACATTATCATTCGTATTGAGCGCGCCCTCGATCTCGATAGTGAAGGGCAGCTAGTTGCGTCGGTTATTTCAAAAAAAGTCGCGGCCGGTTCGACACGGGTATTAATTGATATCCCAGTTGGCCCTAGTGCTAAAGTGCGCACCCATTTAGCCGCCGATAAACTAGGTCATCAGCTTATTGCCACCGGTGCCGCTCTAGGCCTTAACGTAGAAATTATGGTTACCGATGGTAATCAACCCGTGGGCCGAGGTATTGGGCCAGCGTTAGAAGCTCATGATGTCTTGGCGGTATTGCGTAATGAAAAAACTGCGCCACAAGATTTGCGTGAACGTTCTCTGCAGTTAGCGGCGCGCTTGTTAAAGATGGCGGATGATAACGAGGCGTTAGATAAACAGAAAGGGGATGCGGTTTATTATCAGCTAGCCCAGCAAACGTTAATATCCAATAAAGCGTATGCAAAATTTCTCGCCATTTGCCATGCTCAAGGTGGCTTTAGTGAACCCAAAGTCGCGGATTTTAGGCAAACCTTATCGGCCCCTGAAGCGGGTATTGTCAGTTATTTTAATAATCGTTTCATCGCCAAACTAGCGAGTTTGGCGGGGGCTCCCAACGCACCGCTAGCGGGATTGAAAATGCATGTAAGGTTGGGGGATAAGATAGAACAAGGGCAAGGATTATTAACCCTGTATGCACAAGCTCAAGGAGAGCTGGATTATGCACTTGATTTTTATCATAGCCATCCAGAAGCCATTCAGATCAATAAGGAGATATTGTAATGCTCATTTTTTCACTTGATGATGAGACCGATAATGCGAATCGCTTAGTCGCAGAACTGCAAAATCAATTAGGCCAAGAACAGGTGCAGCGGGGCGATATTGTGCAGCGCCATTTTCCCGATGGTGAAAGCTATATCAGAATTGCGTCGCAGGTGAAGCAGCAAGATATTATTGTCTTATGTCAGCTGCATCAGCCGAATAATAAATTAATTGATTTGATGTTCTTTGCCGAAACAGCGAAACAGCTTGGCGCAAACTCTGTGCATCTCGTGGCCCCTTATCTGGCTTATATGCGTCAAGATAAGCGCTTTAATGATGGCGAGTGCATTACTTCACGGCATGCATCTAGTTGGATTAGCGAGCGCTTTGATAGCTTGATAACCATAGACCCTCACCTACATCGCTACCACTCATTGAACGAAATTTATTCTATTCCAAGTTATGCTTTGCATGCGACGGATTTGATGGCGGAATATATACGCGACAATATTGCTAAACCTTTGGTGATTGGCCCTGATAGTGAAAGTGAACAGTGGGCAAAGGCGGTTGCTGAGTTAGCGGGCTGTGATGCGATTGTATTATCTAAAATCCGTCATGGGGATCATGATGTTGAAGTGTCATTACCCGAATTAGGACAATACCCTGATCATCAGCCGGTATTAATTGACGATATTATCTCTACCGGGCGCACTATGATCAAAGCGGCGGATAATATTGTAGCCCTCGGTGGCAAGCCGCCAATTTGTATCGGAGTGCATGGGGTTTTTTCTCCAAGGGCGCTGGATGAAATGAAGCTAGCCAAAATAGCCGATGTCGTCACGTGCAGTACGATTGAACACGAAACGAATAAAATCAGCGTAGTTAAAAAACTGGCGCTAGCAATTATAAAGATGCAAGAGCAAATCGCCGGGCAGGCTATTACGCAGGAATCCGTAGCGACTAAATTTGATGCTAATACTCAGTTAAAAGGGGAGTAATCCGCCGTTTTAATCTTGCCAGCAAATGCTGCGATTACGCCCTTGATCCTTGGCCTTGTATAAGGCTTTATCGGCATTACGCAAGAGCTGGCTGATGCTTTTGACCTGAGCTTTGCTGCTAATGCCGATACTGATAGTAATACTTTTCAACGGTGGAAATGAGGTTGCCGCAACGGCACGACGAATGCGCTCGCAGGTTTGCATAGCATCATCTAGGCTTGTCTCTGGCATAACGAGCAAGAACTCTTCTCCTCCCCAGCGGCAAATGGTATCGCTGGGTCGAATCAGTTGGCTGATGCATTGGCTAACGTGTTGTAATACTTGGTCGCCAATATCGTGACCGTGAATATCATTCACCTTTTTAAAATGGTCAATATCAATCAGTGCAATGCTATAAGTACCACCTTCAATATAATTCAACCTATCCAGTATTCTATGGCCATGACGGCGATTTGGGATCAGCGTTAAGTCATCAGTATTAGCCAAGCTTTCCATACGGTTATTCAGTTTTAATAAGGCTCGGTTGGAGCTTTCAAGTGCTAGGGTGCGTTGTACAATTTTATCCTCAAGTTCATTGTTCAGTTCAGCCAGTTCATCTTCCGCTTTTTTACGCCGCCGTGCCTGTACCGACAAGGTGATAATGGCGATTAATAAACTAATAATGATAAAGGTAATGAGGTAGATGATTTCTTTGTATTGCTGGCTAATACTGTGTTCGATAAATAGTATTTCACTTTTGCTAGGCAGACGTTCTCTTGGGATATTAAATTTTATTAATTGGCGCTCATCAAATTGTGGTAAGAATTCAGCTTTTGGCTGATCTATATTATTTTCCGCTACATTATTCAGCAATATATTAACGGCTATTCTTGCGGTATTCGAACCGTGCAGTCTAGGGTTGTTCATATAACCACCTACAACCCCCAGCCCGAGTAAGGGAGCTCCCCACATGCCGTAAATCGGCGCCTTACTATAGCGAGTTAAAATAGGCACGTCGTGGTAATATGAAAAATATCGCCCTTGAATATCTTTATTTAAGGCGGTGATGAAATAGGCTTTTCCTGCGCTAAAGTTATTGACTTGATAGAGTAAGGATTCAAACGAGAAGCTATCATTTAAGCTGAGTTTTATTTTATCAAAAGGCCAAGTTTTTTGAATTTCTTTAACCTTATTGGAAAAATAATTGCCGAGTAAACTGGTATCGGATAATACAACAATTTCATGAATCTTATCTTCATGCAGTGAGGCAATGAGCTGTAAGTTTTTTAAAATGGCTTCTCCTTCTACAATACCGCTATAGCCATTTTTTCCTTTGAGCTTCTCGGTCGGATCAAAGTTAATGCCATTATAGACAACTGGCACCTGTGGAAATAACTCATCACGATATTGCAATAAAAAGTCTAACGCAAAATCGTCGGTACTGATGATCAGGTCTATGTCTACCTGTCGGTATTTGTAGCGATAAAATTCTACTAATGCGCTGACAAAATCAGCATCACTTTGAAAGCGACGGCTATCGATAAATTCAATGAATAAATCATCTTCGGCAATATGCTCACTTAAGACTTCTCGAATGCCCAAGTTATGCTCATGGCTCCATTGGTATTGAGCGTGATAAGAGTTGAGTAATAATACCTTTTGCCCTGCCAAACTCACTGGGCTGGTAAAGATTAAAATGATCAGGCAGAGCTTATACATGCCGTGGCCCTTGATTGAGTGCTCGCATGCATTAAGGTTAGTTCAAACACTTAGCTTTGCTAGGTTTTACCGTGATTAGCCTAGTGCCAATCTGAGTCATTAATTTACCTCGGGTTCTGCGATTGGATGGGCTTTTTATTCTCTAATAGTATGGAAAGTGCGAGTAAGGGTGCTATTCAGCTACATAATAAAACCTTGATAATAGTGTGCCCCATAGGCTTCAACAAATAGGGTATTTGCCTTTAGATAAATAAAGAAGCCAAAGATGTTCCTTACTTTTATCTCTCTTTCCATCTAAAATGCTGCCATTGAGACTTCAACACTGAGACCCCCGATATGTCTGACTACAAAATAGCTCCTTCCATTTTAGCTGCTGATTTCGCTCGTTTAGGGGAAGAGGTAGATAATGTATTAGCCGCAGGTGCGGATATCGTTCACTTTGATGTGATGGATAATCATTATGTTCCCAACCTGACGATTGGGCCTATGGTTTGCTCTGCTTTGCGTAAGCATGGGGTTACAGCCCCGATAGATGTTCACCTAATGGTAAAACCTGTGGACCATATGATTGCTGAGTTTATCAAAGCGGGTGCAACTTATATTACTTTTCACCCAGAAGCGTCTGAGCATATAGATCGTAGTTTGCAGCTAATTAAAGATGGTGGCTGTAAAGCGGGTTTAGTATTTAACCCAGCCACGCCCTTGCATCATATGGAACATGTGATGGATAAACTGGATATGGTGTTATTGATGTCGGTTAACCCAGGGTTTGGTGGCCAATCCTTTATTCCTCATACTCTAGAGAAATTGAAAGAAGCTCGCCGCATGATCGATGACTCTGGTTATGATATTCGCCTAGAAGTTGATGGTGGGGTTAAAACCGATAATATCCGTGCTTGCGCAGAGGCAGGAGCCGATACTTTTGTCGCGGGATCGGCTATTTTTGGTCAGTCAGATTATAAAGCGGTGATTGATCAAATGCGCGCTGAGCTGGCATTGGTTAAATAGGTTACTTCTCATGACGGTCATAGCGAATGCTATCTTTTCCAGCGAGGTTGCTGCCCTCACGACGCAGCCAATCGATGCGGTACTGTTTGATCTTGATGGCACCTTGATTGATAGCGTGCCTGATTTGGCGGCAGCCATTGATCAGATGCTGCAAGGTATTGGCAAAGCGCCTGCCGGTGAAGATAAGGTGAATCGCTGGGTCGGCAATGGCGCGAGTGCTTTAGTTAAGCGTGCGCTGCTAGATCATGATCAAGGTGATGAGTTACATCAACAGGCATTCGCTAACGAATATGACGATGAGAATTTTAGCCGTGCGTATGCCATCTTTGAGCTTACTTATAGTCAGCGCCTTAGCCAAGCGACAGGTCTTTACCCTGGGGTAGAGACGGTATTAGAAACCTTGACGAATACGCCTATCAAAATGGCGTTAATTACCAATAAACCAAGACGTTTCACCTTACCTTTGCTGCAGGCATTGAATATTCAGCAGTATTTTTCCGAGGTGATTTGCGGTGATGATTTGGAATATAAAAAACCACATCCTTTGCCGGTTCAGACGGCATTAAAGAATTTAGGGGTGAGTGCTGAGAATGCCTTGATGGTTGGAGACTCAATTTCAGATGTGAAATCTGCTCAACAAGCCGGGGTTAAAACTATTGCGGTGACCTATGGTTATAACCATGGTGTGGCGATTAGCGATAGTGTGAATGAAGCCTGTGCTGATGTGTTTATTGATCGTATGCAACAGCTATTAGGTTAAATAGCTGTTGCATTCCCTACGTCGATGCGCAGAGCAAGCCAGATTAGAAGCGAATTAAGGCATTGGTTTGATAAGAACTCAATAGATCCTTATTGACAAATTCAGCACGTATTTCAACTTTAGGCGTAATGCGATAGCCAGCGCCAATCCCCATGAAGATACCATCATCATCACCAATCTCTAAGCCCACTCGTGCGATGGCGTATAGGTTAGGGTCGATTTCATTTAAATCTTTTTGTAGTACCCCTGCCCCCCAAACACCCGTTACTTTTTCTTTAACCCCTGGGGCTAGTTTAAAGTTATTGGTTTGGAAATAGCCGACTTCAGCAAAGGTTTTAATACCATCTATTGAGCTGGAAATTGGCATACCGGCAAATAATTGAAAACCCCAAGCCGCCTCATTATTAACACCGGGAAAGATTGAGCCAGCATCAAGATCGTTATAGTTTATACCACCACCTGCGTATAAACCTTTAGGCACATTGGAATCCTTAAACTGCGAGGTTTGAGCGTCAGTATCGGCGGCCAGTAATTGCTGAGAGGTTAAGGTTAATAGGCCAAGCGCTAAAATTTTCTTCATGATTTTCTCCTTTAATAGCTTATTAATTGTGTACTAATGACTTAAGTATAGTCTGATATAAAGAGAGGCTCTTCTTGCAGAGCTGATAGCTGCTCACGTAATGATAATACATGCCCAGACCAATACTGTACTCCGGTAAACCACGGGAAGGCGATAGGGAATGCAGGGTCAGCCCAGCGCTCTGCAACCCAAGCGGTATGTTTAATCAGACGGATCGTACGAAGACTTTCGATCCATTTCAACTGTTGGTCAGGAAAAGGGCGAAAAAGTTCATAGCCTTTTTTAATCGCGCTCAATTGCTGCAACTGTTCGTCTCGCTGGCCACTTAATAACATCCAAATATCTTGCATGGCGGGGCCTTGAACGCAGTCATCAAAATCAACCATGTAGAGTTGTTCATCACGCATAATAAGATTACCAACATGGCAGTCGCCATGTATACGCAGAGTATCACTCAGGGTCGGCTGGTACTGTTGTCTTACCAACTGGTCTAGATCGCGACACAAGGATTCATAAGCAGGGCGAAAATCTTGGTGTAATAAACCCGAGTTCAATACGGTTTCACAACTTTGCTGAATAATGGTTTTTTCTGGGTTGTGCCCTAAGTCTGCTTTGCCATTCCAGATGGGTCTGTGTTGAAAGCGGTAATCCATGCCTACCTGGTGTAAGCGCGCTAGCCAGCGCCCTAAGTATTCCAATTGCTCGCCATTGGCTATTTCTGGAGAGTGACCACTTTTGCGCGGAGAAATAGAAAAATAAAAGTCTTTAGATTCAAACAGGGTTTGATCTTTGAAAACAAGGGGCGCGACGACCGGCAAATCTTCTTCGGCTAACTCAGCAAGGAACTGATGCTCTTCCAAAATAGCGGCTTTGGACCAGCGGTTAGGACGATAAAATTTAACAATAACGGGGGAGGCTTCTTCTATCCCTACTTGATAGACGCGGTTCTCATAACTATTGAGCGGGTATTGGCGCATATCGGTTAATAAACCCAAGCTTTCAACGGCGTCGATGACGGTATCTGGGCTGAGGTTTTGGTAGGGATGTAATGAAGGTTTGTCTATGTTGGTCATTTTGCCGCTACATGAATTAAGGTAGGAGTTGAGCTCAGAGCAGTATAACTGAGCACGGCATGAAACACAGTAATTAGAAAAGGCTTAATGCTTAGGCGTGCGCGCTAAACACCATATACCGACTCGGCTGGCTCCTGCTTGTTTGAGGATCAGGGCGATGGCGTGGGCGGTACTGCCAGTGGTCATGACATCGTCGATTAAGAGTATGTTTTCACCACTGAGTTTTTTCCGCGTTGGATGAAAATGTTGACTCATATTATCGATTCGCTGTTGACGGTTCAGGGCTTTTTGGTCGCTGCTATGGCTGCGCGTTGCTAGCTCAGCAATAACGGGCTTATTTAACATACGGCCGAGTTCACGAGCGATTAACTCCCCTGGGTTAAAACCACGCTTGATCAGATTCCAGCGGCTTGATGGTACAAAAGTAAAGGCATCAACTTGGCTCAGGTCTTTGGGTTGATCATGCAGCATCAGACTGGCAAGTTTATGGGCCCACTCAGTACGACGCTTAACTTTTAGCCGCTGTAGCCAGCTATCTATCGGTGCGGCGTAGCTGAAACTGCTATGGCTATAATCAAATGCCGGCTTTTTATGTAAACATTGGCCACAAGAGCCGTGATTGGGTAAGGGGATTGCGCAGATATAGCAGCGGTATTTGGCTTGCGGCAAGCTATCTTCGCAGGGTGAGCAAATAAAGCCGACATCGTTATTTTGTTCAAGACAGAGCTCACAGGTCTTATTAAAGAATGCGGGTAGTGCATTTTTTAACCGTGAGTATACCTTTTTATCTATCCAAGTTGACCAATCCATGTGTCTAGCTATTATGCGTTCAGTAATCCATGTTGGTCAGGATTCTAACAGCTGAGTAAGGTAAAAGGTATGAGTCAAATGAATGAAGTAGGTGACAAATTGCGCCATGATTGGCAGCAGCAAGAAGTGGCTGAGCTTTTTGCAATGCCGTTGAACGACCTTTTATTTAAAGCTCAGACTGTTCATCGTCAGTTTTTCGACCCAAATCAGGTGCAAGTTAGTACTTTATTATCAATCAAAACCGGTGCTTGCCCTGAAGACTGCGCCTATTGCCCTCAGAGTGCGCGCTACGATACTAAGCTTGAAAAAGAAAAGCTGATGGAAGTAGAAGCGGTGATTGAAAAAGCCAAAGCGGCCAAAGCGGCGGGTTCGGATCGCTTCTGTATGGGGGCGGCTTGGCGCTCCCCTCGTGCCAAAGATATGCCTTACGTGCTAGCCATGGTAAAGGGGGTTAAAGATCTTGGTATGGAAACCTGTATGACCTTGGGCATGCTAGATCAAGAAAAATCTGAGCAACTGGCGGACGCGGGGCTGGATTATTATAATCATAACCTTGATACATCACCTGAATACTATGGCGATATTATTACTACTCGAACTTATTCTGATCGCTTAGAAACATTACAAAACGTTCGTGACTCAGGTATGAAGGTTTGCTCCGGTGGCATCATAGGTATGGGCGAGCAGGAGAAAGATCGTATTGGTTTATTGCGCCAGCTAGCGAACCTACCTCAGCACCCAGATTCTGTACCGATTAATCAGCTGGTTAAAGTCGAAGGTACTCCACTAGAGACCGAAGGTGATCTAGACCCATTTGAATTTATTCGTACCATCGCGGTTGCGCGCATCATGATGCCACAATCTCATGTGCGTTTAAGTGCTGGGCGCGAAGAAATGTCAGAAGAGATGCAGTCTATGTGCTTCTTTGCTGGGGCAAATTCTATTTTTTATGGCGAATGTTTATTAACCACACCTAATCCGGCGGCAAATAAAGACCAAGCTTTGTTTCGTAAGTTAGGGATTAATTCCGATCACAAGGTTGTGAAGCAGCCAAAAGAGCTGGATGAGCTGCTGGTTACTGATACTAAGCAAGGTGCTGAAAGCGAGATGTTTTATAGTGCAGTATAGTGCAGTGAAATAGCCGGGGTATTCGACCCGAGTTGATAAAGCTTTAATAAAAAATAGGTTATATAACAATACAGTCTAAAAGAGGCCAGCATCACGCTGGCCTCTTTGCATTTGGCTGTTTAAAATGTATACAGCCAGTAGATAAAGTGAGGCAATTATGAATATAGGTTCTACATCGGGTTCGTCATTTACCATTGCCACCGCGGGTATTCAGCAAAGTAGCGAGCAGGTCAAGCAAGCGTCTCAAGAAGTCGTCGCTGCGACAACCACACGGCCGACTCAAGGGACGGTTGAAGTGACCGATGCGTTATTGAAACTGAAAGAAGGTGAGCAAGGGCTTGCCGCCAATGCTAAGGTATTAGCCGCTGCCGATCAGCAGCTAGGTACCTTGTTAGACATTAAAGCGTAGCATTAAGACGTTATAGTGTGAGCCACCTGAAAAGGTAACCATAAAAGAGTATGCAAATTCCTACCAGTGCAGGCATGTTAGCAAATAGTGTATTGCCGGTTACGCCGCTGCAAGGTGCGCTATTGTCGCAAGTGGGAGAAACTGCAGGCTCTACAAGCTTTGCTCCTATCGAAGCGGTTTCTAAGACGCGCTTATCTCGAGAAGTCCCTGAACAGCGGCCACAAGCCAATTTTGCCCCAGAAAATAGCGGCCTAGCTAATTTAGTTGGCCCTGATGGTAGGCCTGCTAATACTAATACTACAAAACGCGGCAGCGGGGGCAATGACAAAGATGACGCGGCGGGTTTGGCAGAGTCAGAAACCGGCGAGACATCTGGCAATGCGCAAGACGACGCGACTCAGGGGGAGGCCGAGCAAGTACAGCGCCAGCAAGAGCGACAACAACAGCAAGACCTTGATATCCTTCGTCAATTATCTCAGCGTGATAGTGAGGTGCGTGCTCACGAACAAGCTCATAGCTCGGTCGGTGGCCAATACGCAGGCTCAGCTCAATACACTTATCAGCGTGGCCCAGATGGTGTGAATTATGCTGTAGGCGGCGAGGTCCCTATTGATGTCGGTGCTGTGAGAGGCGATCCCCAAGCAACCTTAGAAAAAATGCAAATTGTGCAGAGGGCCGCTTTGGCCCCTGCGGACCCTTCTGTGCAAGATCGTCGAATAGCTGCTTTGGCTTCTCAGCTAGCGAGCCAAGCGCGAGCAGAAATCGCCAGTGAAAGCCGTGAAACTGACACCTCTGACGATAAAACTACTACCCTATCCAATACTGAATTTGCCGCTAGTATGACCAAGGGGCAAGGGAGTGAGCAGAGTAAGAGTGATAACTTCCAAGCCTTTAATGACCGAATTGCTAAGATTAATGAAATTCTTTTGGCGCTTGGCCAAAGTGATGCCAATAAGGCTAGGGGTCAATTATTAGACGATGTCGTCTAGCCCAGAAGCCCAGATTTCCTGACTCTAGGCATAAAACGTTCTTAAAATTCTCTTTTGGTAGTCATATTTTTTCTGTGCTAATGCCTCTCCTCGGCTTGACAAAATAAGCCTGTAAACGTATGTTTCAAACAAGTGTTTGAATTTGATAATTGTTCATTTTGTGATCGCAGTTATCTATTGTTAATCGAGAAGCGGTTTTTCCGTTCATAAACATATAGGCTAAGAGGTCTTCCTGATGCCAGAATATAAAGCTCCCCTACGTGATATTAAATTCGTTGCTGACGAATTATTAGATTTCCCTGCTCACTACGCAAACTTGCCTGTGTACGCTGATGTAGCAACTCCAGACATGGTTGATGCGATCGTTACAGAAGGTGCTAAATTCTGTGAAAACGTTCTTGCTCCGCTAAACCGTGGTGGCGATATCGAAGGTTGTACTCGTAACGAAGATGCTTCTGTTACTACGCCGACTGGTTTTAAAGAAGCTTATCGTCAGTATGTTGATAACGGTTGGGCTTCTTTGTCTTCTGACGTTGAATACGGCGGTCAAGGCCTTCCTGAATCTCTAGGTACAATCGTTTCTGAAATGGTTGGTACCGCTAACTGGTCTTGGGGTATGTACCCAGGTCTATCTCACGGCGCTAAAAATACGTTAGAAGCTTGGGGTACTGAAGACCAGAAGCAAACTTACCTTACTCAGCTTATCTCTGGTGAGTGGACAGGTACTATGTGTCTGACTGAGCCTGCTTGTGGTTCTGATTTGGGTATTTTGAAAACTAAAGCTGAGCCAAATGCAGACGGTTCTTATGCTATTTCTGGTACTAAGATCTTCATCTCTGCCGGTGAGCACGACATGGCTGAGAACATCGTTCACGTTGTTCTAGCTCGTCTACCTGGCGCTCCTGCAGGTACTAAAGGTATTTCTTTGTTCATCGTACCTAAGTTCATCGTGAACGAAGACGGTACTCCAGGTGAGCGCAACGCAGTTGAGTGTGGTTCTTTAGAGCACAAGATGGGTATTCATGGTAATGCGACTTGTGTCATGAACTTCGATGGCGCTAAAGGCTGGTTGATTGGTCCAGAAAATAAAGGTCTGAACTGCATGTTCACCTTTATGAATACAGCCCGTATCGGTACTGCTCTACAGGGTGTTACTGCAGCTGAAGGTTCTTTCCAAGGTGCATTAGCTTACGCTAAAGACCGTTTGGCTATGCGTTCTTTGACTGGCCCTAAAGCGCCAGAAAAAGTGGCTGATCCAATTATTGTTCACCCAGACGTGCGTAAAATGTTGCTTACTCAGAAAGCATTTGCTGAAGGTGGTCGTGCACTAGTATACCTAACCGCTATGAACGCTGACTTGGTACATAACGGCAATACTGAAGAAGAGCGTAAAGCAGCTGACGAAATGTTGGGCTTCTTAACCCCAATCGCGAAAGCCTTCTTGACTGAAACGGGTCTTGAATCTGCTAACCACGGTGTTCAGGTATTTGGTGGTCACGGTTTCATCGCAGAGTGGGGTATGGAGCAAATCGTTCGTGATACTCGTATCTCTACCTTGTATGAAGGTACTACCGGTATTCAGGCGCTTGATCTATTAGGCCGTAAGGTTCTTATGACTCAAGGTGCTTCTTTGAAGCAGTTCACTAAGCTAGTTCACGGTTTCTGTAAAGAAAACGCTGAAGATGCTGGTCTGAAAGAGTTCGTTGAGCCATTGGCTAAATTGAACAAAGAATGGGGCGATCTAACGATGAAAATCGGCATGAGCTCTATGCAAAACCGTGACGAAGTAGGTTCTGCTTCTGTTGATTACCTAATGTACTCTGGTTATGTAACTCTTGCTTACTTGTGGGCTAAGATGGCTAAAGTTGCTCAGGCTAACTTGGCTGCTGGTACGACTGAAGAAGACTTCTACAACGCTAAAGTGAAAACGGCGCGTTTCTACTTCCAGCGTATTTTGCCACGTACTCAAGGCCATGCGGCAGGTATGGTTGCGGGTGCAGATAGCTTGATGGCTCTTGAAGAAGATCATTTCGCTTTCTAATCACGCTTTGATCCAATATGTGAGTAATCACGTATAGTTAAAAAAGCCGCGCTTTTTAGTGCGGCTTTTTTGGTTTTGGCGGTAAATGAATCAAATTGATGGTTATTTCGTCCTATTTGACCGATTTTTAACACTCTATAGTCGACTGTGGCGCTAGATGGTTTAAAATACCGCGCAGTAAATTTGCACAATAGCTCTTTGAGCGCGCTCAATTGAGCACTGTGATTACTTGGTTGGTGAGAATCCGATTATTAGAAATCGCTAAATTTTATTAAATGAGGAAAGGTTACATGCCTGAGTATACAGCTCCCCTGCGCGACATGCGCTTCCTATTAAATGAAGTATTTGATGCACCAAGCATGTGGGCTGAAAATGCTCGTTTGGCTGAAGTTGTTGATCCTGAAACAGCGGACGCGATCCTTGAAGAAGCGGGCAAAATTGCCGGTAACGTATTAGCCCCTCTTAACCGTGAAGGCGATGAAGTCGGTTCTACTTGGAAAGACGGCGAAGTAACAGCACCTCCGGGCTTTAAAGAAGCTTACCAAACTTATAGCGAAGGCGGCTGGGGCGGCCTAGGTGGTAATCCTGAGTTTGGCGGCATGGGCATGCCTAAGATGCTTGTGGGCCAAGTTGAAGAAATGATTCAGGGTTCTAACATCTCTTTTGGTCTTGCGCCTATGTTGACAGCCGGTGCGTGTTTATCCCTTAACGCACACGGTAGCCAAGAGCTAAAAGAAAAATACCTGCCAAACATGTATTCGGGCCAATGGCCGGGTGCGATGGATTTGACTGAACCTCATTGTGGTACTGACTTGGGTATTATCCGTACCAAAGCTGAGCCACAAGCGGATGGTTCTTTCGCAATCTCTGGTACCAAGATTTTCATTACTTGGGGCGAGCACGACATGGCGGAGAACATCATCCACCTTGTATTAGCTAAGCTTCCAGATGCACCAGCGGGCCCTAAAGGTATTTCTTTATTCCTAGTGCCTAAGTTCATTGTGAATGAAGACGGCTCGCTAGGCGATCGCAACCCAGTTAACTGTGGTTCTATCGAACATAAGATGGGTATCAAAGGTTCTGCTACGTGCGTAATGAACTTTGATGGCGCAAAAGGTTGGTTGATCGGTGATGAGAACAAAGGCTTAAATGCTATGTTCACCATGATGAACTACGAGCGTGTTGCCGTGGGTATTCAAGGTCTTGGTGTTGCTGAGAACTCTTACCAGAACGCCGTAACCTACGCTAATGACCGTTTGCAGTCGCGCGCACCTACAGGTAAGCAATTCCCAGAGAAAACGGCTGATCCAATTATCGTACACCCAGATGTACGTCGTATGTTGATGACCATGCGTGCTAATACAGAAGGCTCTCGTGCTTTCTCTATGTATGCGTCTAAATGGTTAGATCTATCTAAGTTCTCTGACGACGCAGAAACTAAGAAATACGCAGAATCTATGATTGCTTTATTAACCCCAGTGGTTAAGTCTTTCTTGACTGATCTTGCTTTAGAGTCTGCAGTTGCTGGTCAGCAAGTCTTTGGTGGTCACGGTTTCATTCGTGAGTGGGGCCAAGAGCAGCACGTACGTGATTTACGTATTACTCAGATTTATGAAGGTACTAACGGTATTCAGTCTTTGGATCTTATCGCTCGTAAAATCGCTGCTAATGGCGGTGCATTCTACAAGCTTTATGCTGAAGAAATTGCTCAGTACTGTGCAAGTCAAGAAGGCAACCCAGCCATGGCTGAGTTCATTACTCCGCTTAAAGCTGCGATTGCTAACTTGACTGAGTTGACTGACTGGATTGTGGGTCAGGCGCAGACTAATGCGAACGAGCTAGGTGCATCTTCGGTTGAATACCTACAAGTATTTGGTTACACCTCATTTGCTTACATGTATGCAATGATGGCTGAGAAAGCATTACCAAAAGAAGGTACTGAGCCTTATTACGCGAACAAGCTAGCAACCGCTCGCTTCTTCACTAAGCGTTTATTACCAAGATACATTTCTTTAACTGAAGCAGTTAAAGGCGGCGCAGATTGCTTATACGCAATGGAAGCTGACCAGTTTTAATTTTAAGGTAACTTAAAATAAAAGTTGGATGTAAAAGAGCCGAATCAGAAATGATTCGGCTTTTTTTTGCCTGTTATGTGCTGGCGGCAAAAGTCTAAACTAGGGTCAGCAGTGGCGCTGAAATAGTTATTTACACTTTTACAGACCTGTCTATTACTGTTGATCTAATACATAATGTTTATGTAACAATAATAAGGGTGTCCCTAATATGGCGGAGAAAGAATTAGATAAACGGGTTGAACGCTCTCGCCGTTTATTGATTGATGCCTTGCTAGAGCTGATGAAGGATCGTCCATATAGCAAAATTTCTGTGGCTCATATTGCTGAACAATCTGGGGTTGCACGGCCGACGTTTTATTTACATTTTCATTCTAAAGACGACTTGTTGATTGCTTATATCGATGAGATGTTTGAAAAGTTTTATGCTGAAATCGATGGTTATATCACCCTGCGTAAAGATGCGGATCCTGTCATTGCGTCTATTATGTTTCGTCAATGGTCGGATAATGCCGTTTTTGCGCGCTTGTTAGTGCAAGACGACATCGATAGTTTGATGTTAAGCCAGTTTAAGAATTATGTATCACGGGTAGTAGAGCGCTTTATGGATGCCCATGGTATTCAAAATCGAGCTGGGTTATTGCCTTACGTTGTTGATTATTTGGCGGGGGCGTCTTTTATGGTGATTACGCGCTGGGTACGTGAAGGCTTTGTTGAGACCCCTGAAGTGATGGGGGAGTTGTATGCTTCTTTGGTTCGGCCGGGTTTGCTGGCGGTTCTATTAGGGGGATATTTGTAGAAGGATATTTGTAGAATTAGTTTGAGTATATGACTAAGAATGTCGTAATAAGAGAGCGTATTTCACGCTCTCTTATTGTTGTTGGCTAATCTTTAGCCTGTATTTGGCGCTATTCTGCAATTTCAGCGGTCGCCGCCGAACCAGCACGACGTTTTAGGTCGTGACGCTTTTCATGAATTTTACGAACTTTACGCTGTGCAACGTCAAAAGCATCTTTCACCGCGACGTACATGTCTTCGTGCGCTTTGTTATCGTGATTGTCGTTGGTGATAGCGACGGTCTCACCAGGTAAACCAATTTCAAGGGATACGTGGGCTAGCTTGCCTTTGTTGCTATGGTTATGTGGCATAGCCACAACTGCACGAATACCCGTTACCGAATCATATATGCTGGAGATCTTACCGGCTTTTTCTCGTATCAACTGTTCGATACCATCAGAGTGTTCAATATCACGGAAGCTAATTTCCAAACCTTTCATGGCGAATCCTTATAAATGTTCGAGTAATAATAATGGTCCATGGATTACAAAAGCGCTATGAGTTAAGTAAATTATTTCCCCCTTATTTATTATTTAGGGACAAAACGATTCAGCTTCTCATTCGGCTATCTTGCCTGCGCTCTAATAAAACATGTAGCAATTGCCGCCATTTTTCAAGTGTAAATGTCGAAAATGATGTAAACATTGCTTAAGCATGGCTATTTATAACGGTAAATAGCCATACCTAGAGTTCATTTTAACCTCTATAATATTCGGATTATGCCTTTGAGAGTGTCTGTATATGCCGTTAGAGAAAACCGTGAAAGTCTATCAGGCGCCCTATGTTTTCTTTGATTTAGATGACTCTTTGATCAATAAAGATGCGAGTAGTCTATGGATTAAGTGGCGAATTAAGTTTGATCGTTGGGGGTTAGTGGAAGCCATTCAAGCGTTAGCGTCCTTGTACCGAGCTTATAAAAAAGGACGGGTAAGCCATTGGCGCTTGTCGAACTATTATCGCACGCGCACCAAGGGGATGAGTGTGAGTGAATATCAGCAGCATATTAATGACTTCTTCAATCAGCGAGGGCATTTATATATTTATCCACAGGCGGCTTCACTCATTTTCGCCTACCAGCGCCAAGGCACTAAATTAGTTTTAATTACCGGCCAAGATGAAGTTATGGCGAAAGCTTATGCTGATGCACTCGGGCTCGATTTTGTGATCGGTAACCGTTTTGCCCTTGAAGGGGGAAAGATTAAAGGGCTGACGAAACCTCTGTGTTATGGCGAAGGTAAGGTTGAGCTGGCTAAGGCTTTTGCTAAGGAGCGTGGCTTTGATTTATCCGAAGCGGTTTTTTACAGTGATAGTCATGCCGATTTACCTTTATTAGAAGCGGTCAAGCAGCCTGTGGTTTTAAATCCTAATCCATACCTAACCAGCCTTGCTAAACAAAGAGGCTGGCCACAGCTTGATTGGCGTAAGAACTAGACTCATTCCAGCCAACTCGGTATAGTTAAGTCACTTTTAAATTTCATTGCTAGGAGCACTTTGGTGTCCTTTCAGTACACATGTCCTAACCAGCAAGGACATCTCTTTTCCAAACGATGGTAATAGTCTAAGAACCGGCTCGGTTCAATGTCGTCTTTAATTTATATTTATAAACCATCGCATCTGATTGCTTGACGGACTAGGTCATGACTCCTGAACAATTTAATACATTAACGCAGCAAGGTTATAATCGCATACCGGTTGCGCGCGAAGTAATGGCGGATCTTGATACGCCACTTTCGACATATCTTAAGCTCGCTTCTGGGCCTTATTCTTATTTGCTTGAATCCGTTCAAGGTGGCGAAAAGTGGGGCCGATATTCTATGATTGGCCTACCTTGCGCCGAAGTTATTAAGGTTGAAGGTTTGACTATTAGCCATTTTATTAATGGTGAGCGGACCTCTCAGCAAGAAGTTGAAGATCCGTTAGATTATATCGAACAGCTGCAAGCCAAATATAAAGTCCCGGTATTGGATAATATGCCGATTTTTGACGGCGGTTTGGTTGGCTATTTTGGCTACGATACTGTGCGTTATATTGAAAAGCGCTTACAAGATAGCTGTCCTCCTGATGAGCTTGGCACCCCTGATATTTTATTGATGGTATCGGAAGAGGTGGTGGTATTTGACAACCTCAGTGGCAAAATTTATTTGATTGTATTGGCTAATCCAGAGCATGAAAATGCGCTAGAGAACGCCGAAGCGCGGTTAGATGAATTGCGTATCCAGCTACGCCAGCCTTATCAGGGTTCTATTGGCCAAGCGTTGGCGGAACCTAAAGTCGTTGATGAAAGTGACTTTAAGTCGGGCTTTGGTGAGCAAGAATTTCAACAGTCGGTTGAAGATATTAAAGAGTACATTCTTTCTGGCGACATTATGCAGTGTGTAATTTCACAGCGCATGCAGGTACCGTTTGGTGGTGAGCCGATTCAGGTTTATCGCGCATTACGCACCTTGAATCCATCCCCTTACATGTATTTTATGGATTTGGATGACTTCCATATTGTCGGTTCTTCACCAGAAATTTTAGCGCGTTTAGAAGATGGTGAAGTGACGGTGCGTCCAATTGCGGGCACACGTTATCGGGGTAAGACACCCGAAGAAGATTTAGCCTTAGAAAAAGAACTATTATCCGACCCTAAAGAAATTGCCGAACATTTAATGCTGATCGATTTAGGTCGTAACGATGCAGGACGAGTATCAAAAGTCGGCACGGTGGAAGTGAGCGACCAGATGGTGGTTGAGCGCTATAGCCATGTGATGCACATTGTTTCCAACGTAACGGGCAAGGTTAAAGACGATATTAGCGCGATGGATGTTTTGCGTGCGGTACACCCTGCAGGCACCTTAAGTGGCGCGCCGAAGATTCGGGCGATGGAAATTATTGATCAAATGGAGCCGGTTAAGCGTGGTGTATATGGCGGCGCAGTCGGTTATCTAAGCTGGAATGGCAATATGGATACCGCCATTGCCATTCGTACCGCAGTGATCAAAGACGGTGTATTAAACATTCAAGCGGGTGCTGGGGTCGTTGCCGATTCTGTACCACGCTTGGAATGGAAAGAAACATTAAACAAAGGCCGCGCGTTATTTCGCGCAGTGGCTATGGCTGAATCTGGCTTGGACCAATAGGAGGAATTTATTATGTTACTGATGATTGATAATTACGATTCCTTCACCTACAACGTGGTGCAATATTTTGCCGAGCTAGGTGCGGATGTTCAGGTGTATCGCAACGACGAAATTACTATCGAGCAGATCGAGGCACTTAACCCCGATCACTTGGTGATTTCCCCCGGGCCTTGCACCCCAAATGAAGCCGGTATTTCTGTCGAAGCGATTCGTCATTTTGCCGGCAAATTACCGATTTTAGGTATTTGCTTGGGCCATCAGAGTATTGGTCAGGTTTTTGGTGGTGATATTGTGCGCGCAGGACAGGTGATGCATGGTAAAACCTCGCCAGTCGTTCATGCCGACTTGGGGGTCTTTAAAGGCTTACAAAACCCTTTAGTCGCTACCCGCTATCATTCACTGGTCATTGATAAAAAGAGCTTGCCTGATTGTTTGGAGATTACCTCTTGGACAGAAAACCAAGATGGCTCCATGGAAGAAATTATGGGTGTGCGCCATAAAGAGCTGGATATCGAAGGGGTTCAGTTTCACCCTGAATCGATATTAACGGTTCAAGGTCACGAACTATTGAATAATTTTTTAAAGCGCAGCAAATAGCTAGCCGCGATTGATGATTAAAGTATAAAGGACATTCACTATGAATATTCAACAAGGGTTAGCTAAAGTCATTGAGCGTCAGAATCTGACGACGGAAGAGATGGTTGCGGTCATGAATCAAATTATGGGTGGTGAGGCGACTCCTGCTCAGATTGGTGGTTTCTTGGTGGGTCTGCGCATGAAAGGCGAAACCATTGATGAAATCACTGGGGCAGCTTCTGTGATGCGCGAACTAGCATCCGGCGTAAAAGTTGATGATGTTAATGCTGTGGATACTTGCGGCACTGGCGGCGATGGTTCTAACTTGTTTAACGTGTCTACGGCGTCTGCTTTTGTGGTTGCTGCAGCTGGTGGTAAGGTCGCAAAACACGGCAATCGCAGCGTTTCGTCGACAACCGGTAGTGCGGATGTTTTAGAGTTTGCGGGTGTATCGTTAACCTTAACCATGGAGCAGGTGGCTCGTTGTGTGAATGAAATTGGCGTAGGTTTTATGTTTGCACCGGCTCATCACAGCGCCATGAAGCATGCTATTGGCCCACGTAAAGAACTGGCTCAGCGTACCATTTTTAATATGTTAGGCCCTTTGACCAATCCTGCAGGGGTTAAAAACCAAGTAATTGGGGTATTTAACGCGGCCTTGTGTCGTCCATTAGCCGAAGTATTACAGCGTTTAGGCAGCGAGCATGTTTTGATTGTGCACTCTGATGATGGCTTGGATGAAATTAGTTTAGGATCTGAAACCTCAGTTGCAGAGCTAAAAGACGGCCAAATTAAAGAATATAAAATAAAGCCTGAAGATGTTGGTATTAGCAGTCAAAGTTTGATCGGTTTAACGGTTAATAGTGCAGAACAGAGCTATCAATTAATTAAAGATGCTTTAGGCAAGCGTGAGACTGACGCGGGTAATAAAGCCGCCGATATTATTGCGCTTAACGCCGGGGCTGCCATTTATGCCGCGAATATTGCGTCTAGCTTGGAGCAGGGGATTGAAATGGCACAAGATGCTATTTTCTCGGGTTTGGCGCTCGGTAAATTGAATGAGTTAGTGAGTTTTACGCGCTGTTTGGTCGAAGACCAAGCTTAGTTAGTCACGGGTTTGGTAATAGGAAAGGTTTAATGAATACCCCTACAATTTTGAAAAAAATCCTTGATACTAAGGTAATCGAAGTTCAGCAGCGTAGTGCTGAAATATCACTCGCGGATATGAAAGCTCGTGCTTTTGATCAGCCCCAAGCCCGTGGTTTTTATAAGGCTATGCAGGCTAAAGTCGCAGCGGGTTTACCAGCGGTGATTGCGGAAATCAAAAAGGCCTCGCCTAGCAAAGGGGTCTTCCGTGAAGATTTTAATCCTGCTCGTATTGCTGAGTCTTATGAGAAAGCCGGTGCCGCATGTTTATCGATATTAACGGATAAAGAGTATTTTCAAGGCAGCGAAGCGTTTCTGCAGCAAGGTCGTAATGCCTGCTCGATTCCGGTTATTCGTAAGGACTTTTTAATCGACCCTTATCAGGTATTTGAAGCGAAAGTGATCAATGCCGACTGTATCTTATTAATCGTATCGGCGTTAAGTGATATGCAGTTGCAAGACCTTTCGGGTTTAGCGACAGAGCTGGGGATGGACGTTTTAGTTGAAGTGCATGATGAGCAAGAGCTGCAATCTGCGCTGAAATTGGATACGCCTTTAGTCGGTATTAATAACCGCAACTTACATACGTTTGAGGTGAGCTTAGAAAATACTTATGCCCTATTAGATCAGATTCCAGCCGATCGTATGGTGGTGACTGAGAGTGGTATTGTCACTCGTGATGATGTTGCGGCGATGCGTGCTAAGCAAGTGAATGCTTTCTTAGTCGGAGAAGCATTTATGCGTGCTGAATTCCCTGGGGATAAGTTAGCTGAGTTGTTTTTTTAAATACTTATAGTTAAAGAAGCAGGCAGTAATGATGCAGCCTGCTTTTTTACCGGCATAATATTGATCGACATAATAAGTGGATAAAATTAATGGCTATCGGGATATTCTTCGCGAATAGCGACGAGTTGATCAATATTCTGCTCGAAAAGATCGACTAGCTGAGGATCAAAATGTTTGCCTTTCTCTTCTTTGATAATGGCAATGATTTCCTCAATGGGCCACGCCTCTTTATAGCAACGCTTACTCCCTAATGCATCAAACACGTCTGCTAGCGCTGTGATGCGACCGGCGATATGGATCTCTTCACCTTTAAGACCTCTTGGGTAACCGTTTCCATCCCACTTTTCATGATGTTGGCCAGCGATAATCGAGCCTAGCTGCAGAATACGTTTATCAGATTTTGCTAAAATTTCCTCACCGATTAATGCATGGGTTTTCATAATCAGCCATTCTTCGGGAGTATGTTTACCAGGTTTATTTAAAATGCTATCAGGAATTCCGACTTTGCCGACATCGTGCAAAGGGGATGATAATTTAATCAGTTCAGCTTCTTCTTCTGGTAGTCCATAGGCGATGGCCAAGAGCTGAGAAATTTGTGCGACACGTTTAACATGGGCTCCGGTTTCTTTCGATCTTTTCTCAACCGCTTCACCTAGCATATAGACCAGCTCTTTTTGGGTTTCTTGAATATCCTCACGCATTAATAAATTTTCGTACGTCGCGGCAACATTGGCGGCATAGATTTCAAGCAACTGCTTATCTAGATCACTAAGGTCGTGGTGGAAGGTGACATAAAGTAAGCTCTCGCTACCTTTTTGCGAAGAAAAGTAGCCAATGTAATAATCTTCATAATAATGCGATTTATGGTCTGCTAAAACTTCTCGAAACCCTTTTTGCACCTGCTCGGGTAATTCTTCAAGGCTAGTGACCATTTGGTCAGTTTGCATGTTGCCGGTTGCCGCCAAGATGCGGAAGGATCGGGTTTCTATATCTAGGCGTATATCATGAGTTATCGATGTGCAATATAAGGCGCTTTGCTCTAACCCGAGTAGTGTCGTGATTTGTGCTAAGACGGCCGTCGCAAATTTATTTAATGTACCGGAGCTAAAGACTTCGGTAGAGGCTTTTATGACACCCTCTAGGCCTTTTCTATGCTGATTAAGAGTGCAGATATCACGGTAACTACGCAAGGTGGCATAGAGTAGGGTATTGAGTTTAGTCGTGGTTAATTCGGTTTTGTCTTTGTAGTCATTGATGTCGTAATTTCGGATGACTTCATTTTCTGGAGCTTGGCCAGGCTGCCCTGTCCTAAGCACTAAGCGAGTATAACGATTATGGAGGTCTTCACGAATATAGCGAGCAACCTCTAAACCGGCATGTTCGTCTTCCATGACCACATCGAGTAAGGCTAAAGCGATATCATCACGCTGAGCGATAATTTTTTTTGCTTCTAGCCCACTATAAGCACTGATTAATTCTAGCTGTAAACCATCGAAAGCGAAGTTGTGCAGTACCATACGGGTGACTTTATGCACGTCGGGCTCGTCATCGGCGATCAGTACTTTCCATGTCTGATTTGCAGCATTGTTAGATTGTTCATCACCAGAGTTGGTAAACAAAGGTTCGTCGCTGCTAAATAAAGCTTGATCACTCATATAGACCTGCTCCAATTACACTAATTGAAGTCTAGGACAAATGAGTTAAGTCTGCTTATTGATTTATTAAAAACATTTATATTTGCAACTAAGGGAGTTAACTCTCCCTCCTTGGTAAGCTGGCAGCGCGGCGAGTGCCTTGAACGACCATGGTTTTGCCGGCAACATTTACTAGGCCTTGCTCTTCAAGCGCTTTGAGTACTCGCCCGACCATTTCACGGGAGCAACCAACGATACGACCAATCTCCTGGCGAGTGATCTTAATCTGCATGCCATCAGGGTGCGTCATAGCATCAGGCTGCTGAGATAGCTCTAATAACGTACGTGCAACACGTCCTGTAACATCTAAGAAAGCAAGATCACCGGCTTTGCGAGTGGTATTACGTAAACGTAGAGACATTTGTTCAAAAATAGCGTACAGCAAGCGTGGATCATCTTTCACCAACTCAAGAAACTTGGTATAGCTAATTTCTGCGACTTCACAGTCGGCTTTGGCTTTAACCCAAGCGGTTCGCGCTTTAGCTTCTGCGTCAAATAGGCCCATCTCACCAAAGAAATCCCCTTGGTTTAAGTAAGCCATGATCATTTCACGGCCATCTTCATCCTCGATGATGACAGTCACAGAACCTTTGACGAGGAAAAATAAGGAGTCGCTTTGATCGCCAGCGTAAATTAACGTGCTGCGAGCAGGATAGCGTCGACGGTGAGCATGCTCTAAAAATACGTCGATATATTCTGCTTTGGTACTCATTCCATAAAGGCTCATAAATCAGTTACCCGTCCGCGGTAATAAGAGCGAAAATTGCTCATTGAAAATAATAACGTGTATTTAATGGTTCAATCTTAATGTTATCTAGCTATTGTCTAAGCGCTATCTATTAGATAGTGCCGCAAGTCTATAGTGCAACAACACGAACTGATACATAGTTCTATTCTAACAAATTCATCAGATACTACGAGTAGTTAGCTCTCAGTATTATAGGTGATATTATTCTATCTGCTTTTGCTATGGTAACCTTGCGCCATTCTATGGAGATATTTAATGAAAGCGACAATTAAATGGGGCGGCGACGTCAAGTTCATCGGTGAGTCTGGTACTGGCCATACGGTTATTATGGATGGTCCTGAAGATCATGGTGGTAAAAATCAGGGTGTACGCCCGATGGAGCTACTGCTTTTAGGTATGGGTGGCTGTACTAGCTTTGATGTGATGAGCATTTTAAAGAAGCAACGCCAAGATGTTGTGGATTGTGTAGCGGAAATCGAAGCGCAGCGCGCGGATGCAGTGCCTTCTGTTTTTACTAAGATTCATATCCACTTTAAAGTGCAAGGGCGTAAGTTGCGAGAAGTGGCGGTGGAGAAGGCGGTTGCGCTTTCCGCAGAAAAATACTGCTCTGCTTCTATTATGTTGGAAAAGGGTGGGGTCGAAATTACTCACAGCTTTGAAGTTGAAGACGTGACTTGATTACGATTTTTGAGCTCGAGAATACTACGTTATAAATTCACTCAAAATGCTCACTTAGCACGCTAAGCTCCGCTTTTTCATGAATTGATGCCTTGGTTTCTCGTCGCTCAATGCATCTTCTGTATTCGAGACAGAAACAAAAATGCCCCGCTTGAGTAATCAAACGGGGCATTTTTTATGAATCGAATTAATTCAATTCATAAAGCGAATTGTTTTCTCGTCTGGCTAGGCACAGGTTCTTGCTTCACCCGGAGTTTAGCAGCGCTAAATGAGAAGTGGAGCAAGGTTCTGCAACAACGTCAGGCGTGAAAAGAAACGCTTTAACTAATAACTACTTAGAAGCTTCAACAATACGCTTCATATCAGTCATGTAGCCACGTAGCTCTTCACCAACGTACTCAACTGGGTGATTACGGATCGCGTCGTTAACTTCAACTAGACGAGCGTTATCAACAGAGTTAGAGGTTAGGTTTAAGCCTTTACCAATGACTTCAGTCGTGATGTTTGGCATGAACTTCTCAGCCAATAGAGGCACTGCTGCGTGTGCGAACAAGTAGCAACCGTATTCTGCAGTATCAGAAATCACAACGTTCATTTCGTAAAGCTTCTTACGAGCGATGGTATTAGCGATTAATGGCGTTTCATGTAGAGACTCGTAGTATGCAGACTCTTCAACGATGCCAGACTCAACCATAGCTTCAAAAGCAAGTTCAACGCCGGCTTTAACCATAGCAACAAGCATGATGCCTTTGTCGAAGAACTCTTGCTCGTCGATAGGCGTATCACAAGCTGGGGCTTTTTCGAAACCAGTTTCAGCAGTCTCGGAGCGCCATTTAAGTAGGTTGGCGTCGTCGTTTGCCCAATCTTCCATCATGGTCTTAGAGAAGTGACCGGTGATGATGTCGTCCTGGTGCTTGCGGAACAATGGACGCATAAGGTCTTTAAGTTCTTCAGCCATATCAAACGCTTCGATTTTAGCTGGGTTAGATAGACGATCCATCATGTTCGTGATGCCGCCAATCTTTAATGCTTCCGTTACAGTTTCCCAACCGAATTGAATCAATTTGGCTGCGTATGGGCCGTCGATGCCGTCAGCAACCATTTTTTCGTAGCCCAAGATTGCGCCAGTCTGCAACATACCACAAAGGATAGTTTGCTCACCCATAAGGTCAGACTTAACTTCAGCAAC
>CAXIBC010000003.1:0-82185 GCA_964022115.1 uncultured Oleispira sp.
ACTGAAGGTTGTCGTGGTGAAGGCGGTTACTTAGTCAATAAAGACGGTGAACGTTTCATGGAGCGCTATGCGCCAAACGCGAAAGACCTTGCAGGTCGTGACGTTGTAGCCCGTTCTATGGTTCTAGAAATTCTAGAAGGCCGTGGTTGTGGTGAAGATGGCGATCATGTATTCCTTAAACTAGATCACTTAGGTGAAGAAACCTTGAATGCCAAACTTCCTGGTATTCTTGAGCTTTCTCGTACCTTCGCTCACGCGGATCCAGTGAAAGAGCCAATCCCAGTAGTACCTACGTGTCACTACATGATGGGTGGCGTACCGACTAATATCGGTGGTCAGGCATTGACTCAAGATGAAAATGGCAACGATGTTGTTATCGAAGGTCTATATGCTGCGGGTGAGATTGCCTGTGTATCCGTACACGGTGCAAACCGCTTAGGTGGTAACTCCTTGCTAGACTTGGTTGTATTCGGTCGTGCTGTCGGTCTTCAGGTTGAGAAGAGCTTTAAAGAAGGCTTTGAATCTGTTGATGCTAACGAAGAAGACATTGAACGCGCTATGGCTCGTTTGAATCGTTTGAATAATTCGACTTCTGGTGAGAGTGTGGCAGCGGTTCGTGCTGACTTGCAAAAAACTATGCAGCTGTATTTCGGTGTATTCCGTGATGGCGCAAGCATGGAAAAAGGTTTGGGTCTTCTTGACGAAATCGGAAAGCGTGTACGCAATACGGTTCTTGATGATAAATCCGGTGCCTATAACACAGCGCGTATCGAAGCACTTGAACTGGATAACTTGTTCGAGACGGCTTACGCAACGGCTATTGCAGCGATTGAGCGTAAAGAATCTCGTGGTGCTCACGCCCGTAACGATTATACCGAACGTGACGATGAGAACTGGTTATGCCACTCATTGTATTTCCCAGAAACTAAAACCATCGGCAAGCGTGATGTGAACTTTGCACCTAAAACAGTGCCTGCGTTCGAACCGAAAGTCCGAGTTTATTAATTAGGGAAATAAATCATGTTAGTTAGTATTTATCGCTACAATCCTGAAAAAGATGAAGCACCTTACATGCAAGACTATGAGATCGCTATCCCAGCGGGTAAAGATCTTATGGTATTGGACGTTTTAGCCTTAGTTAAGGAACAGGACTCTTCTGTTGCTTATCGTCGCTCATGCCGTGAAGGTGTGTGTGGCAGTGATGGTATGAACATCAACGGCAAAAACGGTCTAGCGTGTATTATGCCGATCTCTGAAGCGACTAAAGGTAAGAACGACAAGTTAATCTTGCGTCCATTACCGGGTATGCCAGTGATTCGTGACCTTGTTATCGATATGGGCCTTTTCTACAAACAGTATGAAAGCATTAAGCCCTATTTGAATAACGATACGCCAGCGCCTGCTATTGAGCGTTTGCAGTCACCTGAAGAGCGTGCCAAGTTAGACGGTTTGTACGAGTGTATCTTGTGCGCTTGCTGTTCTACGTCATGTCCTTCTTTCTGGTGGAATCCTGATAAATTTGTTGGGCCAGCGGGCTTATTACAAGCTTATCGCTTCCTAGCAGATAGTCGTGATACCTCTACAGAGGACAGATTGGCGAATTTGGACGATCCATTTAGCGTTTTCCGTTGCCGTGGCATCATGAACTGTGTCAATGTATGCCCGAAAGGTTTAAACCCTACGAGAGCAATCGGACACATTCGTGGAATGTTGTTACAACGCGAGATCTAAATAACGAAATTTTCGTTTTTAAATGCTCGAGTTGATCGTCTGCATCAGGGGTGAATTGGACATACAATTCACCCCTGTTTAAAACTTTCAAAGATATCACTTACAAGGTTATATCTTTTATTAAGCTGTATATAAGAAGAGGGGACGGGTAACATCCGTTTCGTCATCAAGGCCAACGATCTTATCCGATCGGCCTGCTCCGGTGAGCCGGTATTGGTGTCTTGTGACGTAGTCCCTTTGAAATGTTCAAACAGGGTGGTCCTAAATGCACGAGCAGACAATGGAGCAGCTATTGAGTACGTCCCAACTCGCCGGTGGGAACGTCGCTTATATAGAAGAGCTCTTCGAAACCTATCTTCGTGATCCAAACGAAGTTCCGGAAGAGTGGCGTCAATATTTTAATCAACTCCCGCGAGTTGAGGAAAATGTGACGACTGATATTCCGCATAAACCGATTCGCGAACAATTTCTGTTAATTTCAAAAAATCAGAATCGGGCAAAACCTACCTCACAATCCAGCGTAAGTAGTGAATTCGAACGTAAACAAGTTAAAGTCCTGCAGTTGATTAACGCCTTTCGTGGTCGTGGTCATCAGCATGCACAACTTGATCCGTTAGGGTTAATGGAACGTGAACAGGTACCAGACTTAGACTTGGCTTTCCATGAGTTGTCTCAAGCTGATTTGGACACTACGTTCCAAACTGGCTCATTATTTATTGGTCAAGACGAAGCGACACTTAAAGAAATTTTAAATGCATTACAGCAAACCTATTGTACAACGGTAGGCGCTGAATACATGCACATCGTTAATACTGGGGAGCAGCGTTGGTTCCAACAGCGTTTAGAAAGTGTGCGCTCGCACCCCAAGTTTGGCGAAGAAGTTAAAAAGCATTTATTAGAACGTTTAACCGCGGCGGAAGGTTTAGAGAAATATTTAGGTTCTCGCTATCCAGGTGTTAAGCGTTTTGGTCTAGAAGGGGGCGAAAGCTTAATTCCCCTTATGGACGAATTGATTCAGCGTTGCGGTACTTATGGCGCCAAAGAAATTGTTATTGGCATGGCGCACCGTGGCCGTTTGAATATGTTGATCAATACCTTTGGTAAAAAAACCTCAGATTTATTTGATGAGTTTGAAGGTAAAGCCCATTACAACCACAGTGGTGATGTTAAATACCACCAAGGTTTTTCATCCAATGTAATGACCCCAGGTGGCGAAGTTCACCTAGCGTTGGCGTTTAACCCATCGCACTTAGAAATTGTCTCTCCTGTGGTTGAGGGTTCTGTACGTGCTCGTCAAGATCGCCGTGATGATTTTGAGGGTAATGCGGTTATTCCTGTGCTCTTGCATGGTGACTCGGCATTTGCCGGTCAGGGTGTGGTCATGGAGACCTTCCAGCTATCACAAACTCGCGCCTACAAAACCGGTGGCACGATTCATGTTGTGATCAATAACCAGGTTGGTTTTACCACCAATAAACGTGAAGATGTTCGCTCTACAGAATATTGCACCGATGTGGCAAAAATTGTAGAAGCCCCCATTTTACACGTCAATGGTGATGATCCAGAAGCGGTATTGTTTGTCACTCAGTTGGCGGTTGATTATCGCAATGAGTTCAAAAAAGACGTGGTGATTGACTTGGTTTGTTACCGTCGTCGTGGTCACAACGAAGCGGATGAGCCTTCTGGTACTCAGCCGTTGATGTATCAAAAAATTCGTGAGCAAAAGACCACTCGTCAGCTATATGCAGACAGTTTGGTTGCCGCGAACATCGTTGGCGAAGATGTCAGCTCGCAGATGGAAAATGAATATCGTGATGCCTTAGATAATGGTCTGCACGTGGTTAAAAGCTTGGTGAAGGAGCCTAATGAAGAACTCTTCGTTGATTGGACTCCGCACATAGGTCACGAGTGGACAGCCGTTGCCGATACTCAGTTTGATCTAAAAGAGCTGCAAGAACTTGCGATCAAGATGCAAGAAGTGCCTGAAGGTTTCTCAATTCAGCGTCAAGTGAGTAAAATTCTTGATGATCGCCGCAAGATGGCCGCCGGCGCATTGACCATCAATTGGGGTTTTGCCGAAACATTGGCGTATGGTACCTTGCTAGCAAAAGGCCACCAGGTACGTTTCACCGGTCAAGATGTTGGTCGTGGTACCTTCTCTCACCGTCATGCGGTATTGCATAATCAAAAAGACAGTACGACCTATTGTTCTTTGCAAAATATTGCGGAAGATCAACCTCGCTGTGATATCTACGATTCATTATTATCTGAAGAAGCGGTATTAGCTTTTGAATATGGTTATGCCACCACTAACCCGGGTGCTTTGGTTGTTTGGGAAGCTCAGTTTGGTGATTTCGCTAACGGCGCTCAGGTAGTATTTGATCAGTTTATTTCCAGTGGTGAGCATAAATGGAGTCGTTTGTGTGGTTTAACGGTTCTTTTACCACACGGTTATGAAGGTCAAGGCCCAGAGCACTCCTCGGCGCGTCTTGAACGTTATTTGCAGTTATGTGCTGAGCACAATATGCAAATTTGTGTGCCAACGACACCGGCTCAAGTTTTCCATATGCTGCGTCGTCAGGTGATACGTCCATTGCGTAAGCCTTTGATCGTATTTACGCCAAAGAGTTTATTACGTCATAAATTAGCGATCAGTACCTTAGAAGAACTTGCTGAAGGGTGTTTTCAGACGGTTATCTCAGAGGTTGATGAGCTTGATCCAGCTAAGGTAGAGCGGATTGTTCTGTGTTCAGGAAAGGTGTATTACGACTTGTTAGAAGCACGTCGTGAGCGTGAGCAGGATAATGTGGCCATTATTCGTCTTGAGCAGCTGTATCCATTTCCAGAAGATCAGTTGCTGGAAGCTCTAGCACCCTATAGTAATATTAAAGATATGGTTTGGTGTCAGGAAGAGCCTATGAATATGGGCGCTTGGTATAGCAGTCAGCATCATATGCGTCGTGTATTGCACATGCAAAATCCGAATTTATATTTGAAATATGCTGGTCGTGATGCTGCCGCATCACCTGCCGCAGGTTATATGGCGCTACACATTGAACAACAGCAACAATTAATTAATGACGCACTAACCTTAGGGTAGGCGAGCAACAGAATTGTAAGGAAAGAGAATGACCATCGAAATCAAAACGCCAACATTTCCAGAATCTGTGGCAGACGGTACGGTAGCGACCTGGTATAAAAAACCAGGTGAGGCCATTAGCCGTGATGAACTGATTGTAGATATTGAAACCGATAAAGTTGTATTGGAAGTAGTGGCTTCAGGTGACGGCGTCTTAAAAGAAATCATCAAAGGCGAAGGCGAAGTGGTGTTAAGCGCTGAAGTTTTAGGGATATTCGAAGAAGGTGGCGTCGCAACGGCTAGCGCTGCTGTTGTCGAAGAGGTTGCATCTAACACATCTTCTGATGAAATTATTATGAGCCCTGCGGCGCGTAAGTTAGCCGAAGAAAATGGTATTAGCGCAAGCGATGTGGTGGCAACGGGTAAAGATGGCCGTGTTACTAAAGAAGATATATTAAATCATTTAAAAGCGCCTAAAGAAGCGGCTCCCGCTGCAGCTAGCGCGCCGGCAGCAGTGTCTGAAAAAGCCGCCGTTAATGCTGGCGCTATCAGCTTTGATGCCGGTGATCGTATCGAGAAGCGTGTGCCAATGACGCGCTTGCGCTCTACGATTGCAAAGCGTTTGGTGAGTGCACAGCAAAATGCGGCCATGTTAACGACGTATAACGAAGTTAACATGAAGCCTATTATGGAGCTGCGCAAAAAGTATCAAGACCGCTTTGTAAAAGCGCATGGTGTTAAATTAGGCTTTATGTCTTTCTTTGTGAAAGCGGCAACGGAAGCATTAAAGAAATTCCCAGCGGTTAACGCATCTATCGATGGTAATGACATGATTTATCATGGTTACCAAGATGTGGGTGTGGCGGTTTCAACTGAACGTGGGTTGGTTGTGCCGATTTTACGTGATACCGATAACATGGGTCTAGCGGAAGTAGAAAGTACCATTGGTGATTTTGGTGCTCGTGCCCGTGACGGTAAGTTGGGCATTGAAGAAATGCAGGGTGGTACCTTCACTATTTCTAATGGTGGTACCTTTGGATCGTTATTATCAACGCCTATTTTGAACCCGCCGCAAACGGCTATTATGGGTATGCACAAAATCCAAGATCGTCCTATGGCGGTTGATGGTGAAGTAGTGATTTTGCCAATGATGTATTTGGCGCTATCCTATGACCACAGAATGATCGATGGTAAAGAAGCGGTTCAGTTCTTAGTTGCGATTAAAGATATGCTAGAAGATCCAGCGCGTCTGTTATTGGATATTTAATAAGGAAGATACATGAGTAAGCAATTTGATGTTGTGGTAATCGGTGGTGGCCCTGGTGGTTATGTTGCGGCTATTCGTTGCGCACAGCTAGGTTTATCAACGGCTTGTATCGACAAGTGGGTTAATAAAGAAGGCAAGGGCGTCTTTGGTGGTACTTGCTTGAATGTAGGGTGTATTCCTTCAAAAGCCTTGTTGGATAGTTCGCACAAATTTGAAGAAGCTCATGACAAGTTTGCACTGCACGGTATTTCTACGGGTGAAGTGAAAATGGATGTGCCGGCTATGGTGCAGCGTAAAGATCAGATTGTTAAGAATCTGACCATGGGTGTTGCGACTCTTTTCAAAGCGAATGGCGTCACTGCGTTTGAAGGTACAGGCAAGTTATTGGCTGGGCGCAAAGTTGAATTCACTAATCACGCTGGCGTGACTGAAATCATCGAAGCGGAAAATGTGATTATTGCAACAGGCTCTGTTCCTGTTGAAATACCACCAACGCCGCTGACTGATAATATTATTGTTGATTCTACGGGTGCCTTAGAGTTTACCGAAGTGCCTAAGCGTTTAGGTGTTATCGGGGCGGGTGTTATCGGTCTTGAGTTAGGCAGTGTTTGGAATCGTTTAGGCTCAGAAGTGGTTGTACTTGAAGCGCAGGATTCTTTCTTGTCTATGGTCGACCAAGCCGTTGCAAAAGAAGCGAAGAAACTGCTAACTAAGCAGGGTCTGGATATTCGCATTGGTGCTCGTGTTACGGGTAGCGAAGTCAATGGCGACGAAGTCACTGTGACCTATCAGGACGCCGAAGGCGAACAACAGATTACGTTTGATAAATTAATCGTTGCGGTTGGCCGTCGTCCCTATACTGAAGGCTTATTGGCGGGTGATAGTGGCGTGAATATGGATGAACGTGGCTTTGTCTTCGTTAACCATTATTGCTCTACGGATGCCCCGGGTATTTGGGCGATCGGTGACGTAGTGCGTGGCCCTATGCTTGCTCATAAAGCGTCTGAAGAAGGTGTTATGGTAGCGGAGCGTATCGCAGGTCATAAAGCTCAGCTTAATTATGATGTTGTTCCTTCTGTTATCTATACTAGCCCTGAGATCGCGAGTGTTGGTCGCACCGAAGAGCAGTTAAAAGCTGATGGTGAATCTTACAATGTTGGTATGTTCCCATTTGCGGCGAACGGTCGTGCTATGGCCTCAACCGATACCGATGGTTTCGTAAAAATCATTGCGGATGCTGAAACAGATCGTATTTTGGGTGCTCATATTATTGGCCCGAATGCCGGTGATTTGTGCCAGCAAATTGTGATTGCGATGGAATTCGGATCAAGTGCTGAGGATATTGGTATGATGGTTTTTGCTCATCCGACTATTTCTGAAGCTGTGCATGAAGCTGCTTTATCGGTGAATAATGCCGCCATCCACAAAGCCAACCGTAAACCTAAAAAGAAAAAGTAATCTTTGATGCTTTAGCTTTTTTGAGCTCAGCTCATTCTAACAGCCGTAAAATAAGCTTTATTTTACGGCTTTTTTGTCTATGTCGTTTGGAATTCTATTGTCGACAGTCTATTATCACGAAAGGTTATAAAAAAACTTAACAACTAGCTTATCAGTAGTGCTAGTAGTAAATGGTGCAACGATGTACCCAGAGTCATCATACTTTTTTGCGATTGACTTTGTTTTTAGCTAGTTGAATGATCAACCTAAGCAATCTGACGGGATAAATAGAATGAACCTACACGAGTATCAGGGTAAACAGCTCTTCGCTCAATATGGCTTGCCGGTATCTAAAGGCATTGCTGCGAGAACGATAGAAGAAGCAGTGGATGCCACCAATCATATCGACGGTGATAAGTGGGTAGTGAAAGCCCAGGTTCATGCTGGCGGTCGTGGCAAAGCGGGTGGGGTTAAGCTGGTGACTTCTAAGCAAGAAGTAAAAGAATTTGCTAAGAAGTGGTTAGGCGAAAATCTTGTTACCTATCAAACGGACGCTAAAGGTCAGCCTGTTAGTCGTATTCTAGTTGAAAGCTGTACTGATATTGCTCAAGAACTCTATCTTGGCGCTGTGGTTGATCGTGCCAGTCGCCGAATTGTCTTTATGGCCTCGACAGAAGGGGGAGTAGAAATTGAAAAAGTCGCTCATGAAACCCCAGAGAAAATTTTAAAAGCAGAGATTGACCCCTTAGTGGGTGCTCAGCCATATCAGGCTCGTGAACTCGCGTTTCAGCTTGGCCTAGAAGGTAAGCAAATAGGTCAGTTTGTAAAAATATTTTTGGGACTCGCCCGCCTGTTTGTTGAAAAAGATCTCGCCTTGTTAGAAATAAATCCTTTAGTGGTTACGGCAGCAGGTGATCTGCATTGTTTGGATGCCAAGCTGAATATAGATAGTAATGCGGTATATCGACATAAAGATTTACAAGAAATGCATGATCCTAGCCAAGAGGATGAGCGTGAAGCGCATGCAGCCAAATGGGAGCTAAACTATGTTGCCCTAGATGGCAATATTGGTTGCATGGTGAACGGTGCAGGTTTGGCCATGGGGACTATGGATATTGTTAAATTGCACGGTGGTAAACCGGCTAATTTCTTAGACGTTGGTGGTGGTGCAACCAAAGAACGCGTCATTGAAGCGTTCAAAATTATTTTATCAGATGACAATGTTGAAGCGGTATTGATTAACATTTTTGGCGGCATTGTACGCTGTGATTTAATTGCCGAGGGTGTTATTGGTGCGGTTGAAGAGGTCGGTGTCACGGTACCTGTGATCGTACGCTTAGAAGGCAATAATGCTGAGTTAGGCAGCAAGGTACTCGCGGACAGTGGTTTAAATATTATTGCAGCAACCAGTTTAACCGATGCAGCAGAGCAATCTGTTAAAGCCGTCGCTAAATAATTAAGGGTGAATAATGAGCATTTTAATCGATAAAAATACCAAGGTTATTTGCCAAGGTTTTACGGGCGCACAAGGGACTTTTCATTCGCAGCAGGCAATCGAATACGGCACTAAACTGGTCGGGGGGGTTACGCCAGGCAAGGGTGGGCAAAGCCACCTGGGGTTACCTGTTTTTAATACGGTTAATGAAGCCGTGAAAGCGACGGGTGCTGAAGCGTCAGTGATTTATGTGCCGGCTCCTTATTGTAAGGATTCAATTTTAGAAGCGGCTAATAGTGGTATTAAATTGATCGTTTGCATTACTGAAGGCATTCCAACACTGGATATGTTGGAAGTTAAAGTGAAATGCGACGAACTCGGTGTGCGTTTAATTGGGCCTAACTGCCCAGGGGTTATCACTCCTGGGGAATGTAAAATAGGCATTATGCCTGGGCATATTCACTTACCTGGCAAGGTGGGTGTGGTATCTCGCTCTGGTACCCTAACCTATGAAGCCGTGAAGCAAACGACAGATTATGGCTTTGGTCAATCAACCTGTGTCGGTATTGGTGGTGATCCCATTCCGGGGGCTAACTTCATTGATATCTTGCAGTTGTTTCAAGATGATCCTAAAACAGAAGCCATTGTCATGATTGGTGAAATAGGGGGCAGTGCCGAAGAAGAAGCCGCCGCTTTTATTAAGGCTAATGTGACTAAACCAGTGGTCTCTTATATTGCCGGTGTTACGGCCCCAGCGGGTAAACGCATGGGTCATGCCGGGGCTATTATCGCCGGTGGTAAAGGTACTGCAGAGGAGAAGTTTGCCGCACTCGAAGACGCTGGGGTGGAAACCGTTCGCAGTCTAGCGGATATAGGTAAAGCTTTGCAGAAAATAACTGGCTGGTCGTAGCCATTATTAGCGCCCTATTTTATATCTGGGTAAATGATTTAGGTTTTATCATTCTCTAAAATAGGGTATAACCTGCGCCGAAATCATTAACCTTGTGTGCATTTTTATGAATATTACAGCTCAGCAAAAAGCCGAGCGCTTTATTTCGGTATTGCGTCATTGTCAGTTACTCGGCTTAAAGGTTGTACAGGCGGAGGAATCCAGTTTACAAATGCTATTGCCTTATAGTGACGACATTATTGGCAATCCTATGGCGGGTATTATTCACGGTGGGGCGCTGACTACCTTAATGGATACCGCGTGTGGTACTGCTTGTTTTGTCGCGTTAGAAGGGATGGAGTTGTGTCCTACCTTGGATTTACGGGTTGATTATATGAAAGCATCTGAGCCAGGTGAGAATCTGGTTGCTTACGCTTCGGTGACCCGTATTACCAATAATGTGATTTTTACTGAATGTCAGGTTAAGCAAGAAAACGACGCTACCCTTGTTGCTAAGTGTAATGCGACCTTTATGCGAATTGGTGCCGAGATGACACCACCTGATTTTAAGAATGTTATCAAAACCGGTGATGCGAGCATCTATATGGGAACTGAGCCCCTAGTTAAGAGTGGAGGAAAAGGTTAATGAGTTTTCAACATATCATTCAGCAAGCTCAAACCAGTGGTGACTTCCAACCTCTTGTTGATAGTATTCCCTATGCAGGTTATATCGGTTTAGAGTTTCAACGTTTCGGTGATAACGTTATTTTTAAGTTGCCAAGAAATATTGATAATATCGGTAATCCTATTTTGCCCGCGATTCATGGTGGAGTGATTGGTGGTTTTATGGAGCTGTCGGCAGCGATCAATTTATTGATGTTTATGGATACCCCCTTGATGCCCAAGATCGTTGATTTTTCGTTGGATTATCTCAGGGCGGGACGCGATCAGGATACCTTTGCTGAGTGTCAGGTATGGCGTCAAGGCAGTCGAGTAGCGAACGTATCGATCAATGCATGGCAAAATGACCGCGCAAACCCGATTGCAACAGCGCGTGCGCACTTTTTACTGGCTAAAAAATAGTCAGTCTTGTTTAGGTAGTAGGACGGCGGTAGGCGTTAAATCCCTATCGCTGCTCAATCATTTTTTTAAAAAATCCCCTTGAAATTCAATTGTCTGTCCCTATTTCTGTAACTAGGCTAAATCAATAGCTATTTATTTACCACATACCTGATTGTTCAGAGCTAGGGAGATCATATGACTGCAAGTCAAAAAGAAACCATGGGTTTTAAAACCGAAGTAAAACAGTTACTTCATTTAATGATTCACTCTTTGTACTCCAATAAAGAAATCTTCTTGCGTGAGCTAGTTTCTAACGCATCGGATGCGTGTGATAAATTACGCTTTGAAGCGATCTCTAATGCCGATCTTTATGAAGGTAATAGTGAACTGGCGGTACATATTGATTTCGATAAAGAAAAAAATACCGTAACGATTGAAGATAATGGTATTGGTATGAGCCGTGATGATGTCGTTAATCATCTGGGTACCATTGCTAAGTCAGGCACTTCAGAGTTTCTCGGCAAGCTAAGTGGTGATGAAAAACAAGATTCACAGCTTATTGGTCAATTTGGAGTGGGTTTTTACGCCTCTTTTATCGTTGCTAAAGACGTAATTGTTGAAACTCGTCGTGCTGGTTTGGATGCTGATCAAGGCGTTCGCTGGCAGTCACAAGGTGAAGGTGAATTCAGCCTTGAAGACATAACAAAAGAAACGCGCGGTACCCGCATCACCTTGATTCTGAAAGATGAAGAAACGGAATTTGCAGATAGCTTCCGTTTACGCAGCTTGATTAAGAAATACTCTGACCATATCGCAATTCCAATTTTCTTGCCTCAAGAAGAAAGTAGTGAAGATGATGGCGAGCAGTCGAAAGCACCGGAAGCGGTGAACGATGCAAAAGCGCTATGGACAAAACCGAAAACAGAAATTAGTGACGAAGATTATAAAGAATTCTACAAGCATGTATCTCATGATTGGCAGGAGCCACTTGCGTGGTCACACAATAAAGTAGAAGGTAAATTAGATTATACAAGCCTATTATATATTCCTTCTCAGGCACCTATGGATCTTTGGAATCGTGATGCCGCGCGAGGTTTAAAACTGTATACCCAGCGTGTCTATATCATGGACGAAGCTGAGCAATTTTTGCCACTCTACTTGCGCTTCGTTAAAGGTGTTTTAGATTCTAACGATCTTTCTTTGAACGTTTCTCGTGAAATTCTGCAGCAAGATAAAAATGTAGACTCTATCCGTTCAGCCTTAACTAAGCGTGTCTTAGATATGCTGACTAAGATGGCGAAAAAAGATGAAGAGAAATACGCTAAATTCTGGACTCAATTTGGTGAAGTATTAAAAGAAGGTCCTGCGGAGGATTTTGCAAACAAAGAAAAGATTGCAAATTTATTCCGTTTTGCCAGTACTCAAGGTGAAGGCGAAAATGCATCTGTCTCGTTAGCCGATTATGTATCACGTATGAAAGAAGATCAGAAGAAGATCTATTACGTGACGGGTGAGAATTATAATGCGGTATTTAATAGCCCACACTTAGAGTTCTTTAAGAAAAACAATATTGAAGTATTGTTGCTAACTCAACGTGTTGACGAGTGGATGATTAGTCATCTTGCTAACTTCGATGACAAATCTTTCCAGGATATCACTAAGGGTGAATTAGACCTTGATGAATTGACCGGTGAAGAAGAGAAGGCGGCTGCGGAAAGTTTAGCAGAAGAAAATAAAAGTTTAGTTGAACGTATTACGGCGGCGTTAGAAGGCGAAGTGAGTAAGGTACGAGTCACGGCTCGCTTAACCGACTCTCCTGCATGCTTAGTCGTTGGTCAAAACGATATGAATGATAGTTTGCGCCAGATGTTAGCGGCGGCAGGGCAGCCGGTGCCTGAAGCTGAGTCAACGCTGGAAGTGAATCCAAATCATCCATTGATTGAGACTATGGATAAAGAGCAGGACGAGAATCGTTTCAACGATTTGGCTCACGTAATCTACGGTCAAGCGCAGCTAGCTCAAGGTAGTCAGCTGCAAAAACCAGCAGAATACGTCACTAAGTTAAACAAGCTACTGCATGACTTGATGAAATAATATTCTGTTATTTTATGTCGTATAAAAAACAGCGCTTAAGGCGCTGTTTTTTTTAAGATGCTGATTTACAGTAAGTGGGGATTTTCTCAAAACCCATGCATCTGTTATGATGCGGTTAAAAATTGGATAATAAAAGTATGAAAGCAGTAAAGTTTCTTTTATCGGGTTTGTTATTGTCAGCGAGCATGCACAGCATGGCCGGTGGCTCTATTGACTTAAGCTTATCAAATGATTCTGCTCGTTTAGAGTATGACGCCGCTAAAGTAGGGTCTGAGTTGCATATCAGTGCCAGTGCCATGCACCATGTGGAAAATGGCGATTTGATTTCTTTGGGTTTGCATGTGGTGGATGTGCGTGAACCGAATAGCCCTTTGTATTTAGGTCTTGGCGCGCGTATTTTTGGTTTCAAAGACGGTGATGTCGATGGTGGCGCTCTAGGGGTTGGTGGTTTTTTTCGTTATCAAATTCCTAAAGCACCTGGCTTGAGCACGGCGGGTTACGTCTATTATGCGCCTCAAGTCGTTTCATTTGATGCTACTGAGAACTTAACGGATGCTGATATCCGCATTCAGTATGCCTTATTGCCGACTGCTCGAGTCTATATGGGCTATCGCTACAGCAGTGTCAATATTGAAGGTATCGATAGAACCTTAATGCTCGAAGAAGGCATTCACTTTGGCTTTAAGGTAGATTTTTAATGGCGCAATGGCTGGGGCATAGTAACCAAAAGCTCTATCAGGCTCGCTTATTACTTGATGCATTAGAGCAGGAGGAGTCTTCCTGTTCTAATGCTCGTGGTTTGATAGCCGGGTTGCAGGAAGCCGTTTTGTTTCAACTGATGCTGGCTTACCAGTCATATCTTCATGAGATTGCCGAAATAGCTCAGTACCGAGAGTCATTCTTTTCTTTAGCTGAGTTATTGGAAAGCGTGCCTGTTGCTACCGGGGAGATGACCGAGCTTAAGCAGTTAGAGGATGATGATTTTAGTTGGTTGAGTCAGCTGCAAGCGGCTTTTCAAAACTGCAGTGATAAAGAGCAGTTTGTCGCTAAGACACAGGATAACCCTGTGATGATTCAACTACAGGATGCGACTCAAGTATCTTTACCTTTGCGAACTTGGTTTGATGCCTTATCCCATATTATTGATTTGCAGCGTAATAATCGCCAAGAAAGCTAGTTTTTAACTGGCTTTCCTTTATCTTAATTATACCCTTTACAACCCTTCAGTGATTGGTGTTAGAATTTCGCACCTTAAAACAACTGTATCTATTTTGTGAGTAAGCATTTATGGCTGATTTTTTTGAAATTGTAGAATTATCCAATGGTGATATTGGTTTGCGCAAAGCCGATGACGCATCAGCTGAGATGATTGTGACAATTCAGTTTTCTGCTGACGCCAAAGAGGGGCTTAAAAGCCACTATGTCGAAGTAGCCCACGCTATGATAGAGGCGGGGATTGATAAGGTGGGTGAATTATCGGGTTTGGAAATAGAGCATGAAGACCTAGCATCTGAAGCCGAAAAGTCGGGTATCATACATTAACAAGGTTTATCTCCGCCGGATCAATAAAGCATGACTATTGCCAAGCTTCGCCGCGGCTTCTAGCGCTGCTAATGCTTGCTCTGATAATTGACCTGGCCATTCAATAATTAGGTGGCCTGTGCCGGCTGCGAGCGCTTTGCAGCACACCTGATGGAAACAATCTGGTTCGGCATAAATATGCAGTACTTGTGAAGCATCCATACCTAAAGCAGTAAGCCATGTGCGGTTTATCGACGGCTCGTCTGCTAGCCACATAAGCCAACGTTTATCGAGGGCCATTTGACTCAATATTGGCAATAAATAGATCGGCTGCAAGGCACTATCTGACGCTAGAATAATTTCACTAATACCGGCCTGGGTTTCACTTGGGTTATTGCTGGCTTTTAAGGAGCTCGCAAGAGATATTTCAGGATTCTTAATTCCAAGTTGTAATTGACGCATACTGAGCTCCCTGTATTGGTGAAATCTGGTTAAATATTAGTTAATAGTGACGAATTAATCAGTGGCGAATTAATCAGTGGCGGCGAATAATGCCAACGTATAAGCCTTCAATGGCGAAGTTGGATTCTTTAAGGTTAACTTCAATTGGCTCGAAATCGTCATTTTCCGCATGTAATATCACTTTATTGCGGTTCTTTTGATAGCGTTTAACCGTCACGTCATCTTCAACTCTCGCAACCACTATTTGGCCATTACGAGCAGTATCAGTTTTATGAACTGCGATCAAATCACCATCCATAATGCCAATATTGATCATACTTTCACCATGAACTTCCAGTAGGAAGTCAGCGTCGGGTTTGAACCAGTTGGCGGGTATTTCACAATGATCTTCGACGTGTTCTTGGGCAAGAATAGGTTCACCAGCCGCTACGCGACCTATAATAGGTAAGCCGAGCTGCTGATCCTCTATGATTCGAATACCTCGAGAAGCACCAGGCATCATTTCTATAGCGCCTTTACGGGCGAGGGCTTTCAGATGTTCTTCTGCGGCATTAGGTGAACGAAACCCCAATTGCTCGGCTATCTCAGCGCGTGTAGGTGGGAAGCCCGTTTTTATGATTGCATTCTTAATCAGATCAAGGACTTCTTGCTGACGAGCGGTAAGCTTAATCATGCTGGTATTCCATTGTTTGGTGATAGTGTTTATCTATACAGTAGTTGTAAATATATACAGTGTTTTTACCCGTGTAAAGCCGTTTTTATGTATTTAATATAAAACTAATCGAATTTCTGCGACAACTAGGCTTGCACTAAAATCGTTTAAAACGTATGTTTGAATTTCATAAAGCAGTAATTTGGAACGAATATGGCACAGAAAGATACCGCTGGGCGTATATTAGATGCAGCGGAAGCTCTTTTTTCTGAAAAAGGATTTGCCGAAACATCTTTGCGCAATATAACCACTAAAGCTGGGGTTAATCTGGCCGCGGTAAACTATCATTTTGGTTCGAAGAAATCGTTAATCCAAGCTGTTTTCGCGCGTTACCTTGCTCCTTTCTGTGAACAGTTTTCTCTGCAGCTGGATCTCATTGAAAATCAACAGCCTAGTCCGGAGCAACTGTTAAAACTCTTGGTGATTACCTTAACCAAGTCCGGTTTAGAAAATCCTGAGAAGTTTGGTGTCTTTATGCGTTTATTGGGCTTAGCTTATAGCCAAGGTCAAGGGCATTTGCGCAAATTCCTAACCAGTGAATATAGCGAAGTTTTCACCCGTTATATGAAAGAAATAAACCGGGTAACGCCTCAGCTAACCCCGATGGAGCGCTTCTGGCGTATCCACTTTATGTTGGGGGCGGCGGTATTTACCATGTCGAGCGTCGATTCGTTAATGGCCATGGCGGACCATGATTTAGATACCAAAACGGATGTTAAAGATGTGATTGCTCAGCTGATGCCCTTTTTAGCCTCGGGTCTTATGGCCGTAGACCAAGATAAAACTGACGGTTTAAAGAATGTTGAATAGCCCTAAAGGCCCCTTGGTTGAAGTGTCAATTGAAGATCAGCTATTACGCTTTACCCGTGATGAACGGGTCGTTCATTACCCAGTTTCAACTGCCAAACTCGGTACTGGTCAAACTAAAGGCTCCAATCAAACGCCTTTAGGTTGGCACAGGGTGCGAGCGAAAATTGGCGCTGGAGCAAAAGAGAACAGTGTTTTTATTGGCCGTCGCTTTACCGGTGAAATCTATAATCAGGCCCTTGCCAAGCAATACCCAGAACGTGATTGGATACTCAGCCGTATACTTTGGTTAAGTGGTTGTGACATGGGTCATAACCGCTTAGGGGATGTCGATACCATGCAGCGCTATATCTATATTCATGGCACGCCGGATTCTGAACCTATGGGGATACCACAATCTCATGGCTGTATTCGCATGCGTAATGCGGATGTTATTGCATTATTTGACCAGCTAGACGTTGGTTGTGCTTTGTGGATTCAACAAGCAAGTTTTGCGAGGGCATCATGTCAATCTGTGTAATGGCCGACATCGCCGGTTTAGCGCTGACTCGCGAGGATAAAGTATTCCTTTTGCAGCCAGAAATCGCGGGTTTAATTTTATTTAGCCGTAATTATGAAAGTCCACAACAGCTGCAAGACTTGTGTGCGAGTATTAAGTTATTAAGACCCGATTTACTCATCTCGGTTGACCAAGAAGGTGGGCGAGTACAGCGTTTTCGCCATGGCTTCTTAGCCTTACCCGCGATGGCGAAGTTAGGTGAAAGTTATGCCGTCAATGCAAAGCAGGCACTGCAGCAATCGCATTCATTAGGTTGGTTGATGGCTGCCGAGTTAATTCATTACGGCATTGATATCAGTTTCGCCCCTGTACTTGATTTAAATTATGGCCGCTCCAGTGTCATTGGAGATAGAGCGTTTGCGGATACAGCAACTAGTGTATATCAGCTAGCGGATCAATTTATCCAAGGCATGAACCGTGCTGGTATGAGCGCGACTGCGAAACACTTTCCAGGCCATGGTTATGTGGTTGGGGATTCACACCTTGAGTTGCCAACCGACAAGCGCAGCAGAGAGCAGATCTTTAACCAAGATATTGTACCGTTTAGACAATTAATTGCAGAAGGTAAACTCAGTGCCATTATGCCTGCTCACGTTGTTTATCCCGCCATTGATGCAGACTATACCGCAGGTTTTTCTGCTATTTGGTTACAAGATGTTTTGCGTCGAGAGTTGGGGTTTAACGGCTTAATATACAGCGATGATTTATCGATGGAAGGTGCGGCCGCATCAGGGCCACCTTCTGTGCGGGCGCAAAAAGCGAAAGCGGCTGGCTGCAATGTGTTATTAATTTGTAATAATAGAGAAGCCGCGCAAGAGATAGTCGATACTGTGCGCGAGCAGCAGTGGCGATTAATGACCCTTGATACGATGAAGGCCCAAGCGAATACAGAGAGTGATCTGTATTCTAGTATGGCTTGGCAATCGGCGTTAGCCAATATACAAGGGTTATTGGACTAAGACGCTCATGACCTTTTGGGGTAAATGAAAATTTGAAAACATTAGCCATTATCGGTGGTACAGGTTTAACCCAGTTTGATGATTTGGACGTTGTTCAAGTTCATCACCAGTTTGATACCGAGCTCGGCCAACCGAGTGGCGATATTATTGAAGCTCGATTAGGGCAAAGGAGACTCTTGTTTTTACCCCGCCATGATCATCCTCATAGATTAGCGCCTCATCTTATTAATTATCGGGCAAATTTATTAGCACTGAATATGTTAGGGGCGGATGAGATTATTGCAGTGAACGCGGTAGGGGGGATTCATCCTAGTATGCCAGCGGGTCATATATCGATACCACAGCAAATAATTGATTATACTTGGGGGCGCCAGCAGACTTTCTTTGATGGGCGTTATAAACCACTGAATCATATTGATTTCACCTTTCCTTATGACGAAGCCTTGCGATTAAAGCTGATTAAGTTAGTAGCCAGCTTAAACTTGGCTAAGGGCTTTAGTGATTTTTCTGTCTATGGAGCAAGCCAAGGCCCAAGGCTTGAGACTTCAGCTGAAATTGATCGTTTAGAGAAAGATGGTTGTGATCTGGTTGGTATGACGGGCATGCCAGAAGCGGCCTTAGCCCGTGAGCTGGCTATACCTTATGTCAGTCTTTGTTTGGTAGTGAACCCTGCAGCGGGTCGCTCTGAGGGTTTGATTACCTTAGATGAGATTCAGCGGGTATTGAATAGCGGTATGGTCGAGGTTAAGCGCATCATAACGGCCTTTGCGGCTTTGCCCTAGTAATGCGCGAGTCATGCGCGAGTGATAGAAAAACTAGTCTTTAAATTGCGCTGCGGTTATAAATTGGTTAAAGGCTTCGCACCAAATAATCACCGAGTTATAGTCTTCTATATTGATCGATTGCTTGATCGCTAGCACAGAATTAGCAAAACTATTTATCTCGCCGATGGCGACCATTGACGATTTTAGTCGCAGAAATTCATCTTCTGTGGCAACGAATTGAGGGGATAGGTATAAACGATAAGCAGGGCCTGGAGAAAGCTTACCTTGGAAGACTATGTAATCATCACCGATGGAAAACCGCCCTTTACCCCAGTGTAACCAGTCTGAGCCTTCGACATCTTCCGCTATAGTGGCTAGGTAACGAGTATTTTTAATGCTCAATGCCAGCGTGCCAGAGCTTGGATCTGCCGGGGCAATCAGTATGGGCAGGCTATAAAGGCCAAGTAAGAAAGCCAAAGCCGCAACGGCAAGGTGGCTTATTGCAAGTTTGGCAAAAGCGGGTATCGGGATCATTTTCTCTCCTGAATTCATAATAAAGATTAATAAATTACATACTTAAATAAAGGGTAAATTCCATTGTAAGTTAATGTTAATCTGGCACTTTGTCGATGTCTGAATTTTATTAATAAAGTGTAATGAATAAATCACCTATATTTATAGCCGCCTTATGCTTGCTCTTGTCAGCCTGCCAAGGCGATAGCGCTCAACAAAGTTCTGAAGATGCTTCGACCAATAATCGCATCGCAGAAAGCCCCAGTGAATCGGCAAATGAGGAATCAAGTGCCGAACAACCGGTTGGGGCTCAACCCAGCAAAGCTAATATAGACCGTCATTGCGACGAAGCGGTTTTCCCCTCTGCGGAATGGACTCAATGCGAAGCAGATAACTTTGCTAAGGTGACTGTAGGGCCTGCTGAAGGCTTGCATCCAGCATTCCAGGCGGCAGTAATGGCGCAAAGTGCAGTAGCGGCGCAATCTTATACCCAGCGTCTAGTGGATGACCCAAGTTATTTACCGCTCGCTTCGCCTTTGCTCGATATTATATTGCAGGGATTAAATGAGCCTAGTGCACTGGCTGATACCTTATTGACGGTCGTTGATAAGACCGTCTCTAATCCCCTTAGCGCTGTGCAATTGCCTTTAAATTCTCCGCTGCTTACTGAGTGTGCGATGCATGCTGGCCCTTGTGTTGGCGATCCGTTTCGTTATCCGCATGTCGATGGACCAGACGGTCGCAACTTTTATGAAAAAGAAGCTCAGGTCGATCACATTACCTTTTATGATCGTCAATGCGCGCGTTTATCTGGCCATCTATGGCGCCCACGTGATGCTCAAGGTGAACTACCTACTGTGGTCTTTGAAGTCGGCTCTGTCGGTGCGGTGGAAACCTTATATTGGTGGTTACCTCAGTTATTGGTAAGAAATGGCTACGCTGTGATGACCTTCGATGTTCGAGGCCAAGGCCGGTCTGATTTTGCAACGCCGACTGGGGGCCAAGGTAGCAATGTTAACCCTAAGGTTTTCTGGGAGAACTTCGTTGATGCCATTGATTTTGTTCGCTCTTCACCCAATACACCTTATCCTAATGAAGTCAGCTGTGCAGGTACCTACCCGACCATAACGCAGGCTTTTAACCCCCATCATGAAAGTGTTGATCTTGAACGCTTGGGTATTGTCGGCCATTCGCTAAGTGGTATTGGGGTGACGGCCGTGCAGGGTTATGGTGGTATGGGGTCTGATCCGTGGCCGGGACAAATTGACAGCACTAACCCTGTGGATGTTGCTATCGCATTTGACGGTCTAGTCGATCCAAATGGTACACGACCCGGGGGGGCGATTGGTCCAATTGAAGCTCTCTTGCCAGAACTGGCCGGTGAGCTGGCCAGCTTGATATTGCTGCGAGAGTTTCCCAATGTTGCCCCAAGAGTACCTATGATGGGGCAGAGCTCGGACTATGGATTGTTTACAACCCCCTACTTGATACCCCCCGACCCAGAATTTCACAAGGGGGCTTATGAAGCATGGAGAGCAGCGCAAGTGCCGGTTTATGAATTTACCATTCAAGGGTCATCACATACGGATTGGGGGCAGGCTTCACCCTTGCCAGGTAGTTCATTCTGTCCCGACCCTGAAGCCAACGAGTGCGAGCACGGCCATGGCTTACCAATGGCAGAGCATTATACCTTGGCCTGGCTTGATCGTTGGATGAAAAAGCCTAACGAGCAAGGTTATGCTTCCGCCGATGCGAGATTGTTGGACGATGCGGGCCCTCATGGCGCAGCAAAAATGAGCTTTCGATTCAATTCAGCCCGTGACTTTTCGGATCGTTCTGGTGCTCGTCATCAGTGCCAAGACATTCGGGCAGGCTGTACTCAGTAGATAATAGAGGGCCTATTAACTATTGCTCTATTTCATGTCGTTGCCGAGATGGGATTTCTCTCTATACTCAAGTTAGAGTATTGAGTCGGTGCGATAATGAAAAGATGGTTTATTTTATTCGTTTCAGTCCTATTACTAGCGAGCTGTAATTCCGCTGATCAGGAACATCTGCATCAGCGTGCCCCAGCGGCTTGCTTATCCTATAAAGTGAATGTTAGCGATCGCAGTGATTACGTGCTCGCAAAAAACTCGACAGCCACCTCCAATATACAAGTTTTCACCAGCAGATATGAAAATAACCTGTTAAAGATCATCAGTTGGCTACCCGAACGGTGGGACTTGGTCGCTGTGGTTAAGTGGTCTGCTTATGGTAATGACATTAATATACTCGGCCCAATCGCGGCTAAAGTGGCCCCTGCCTTGGGGGTGATCAGTAATGAAGATGCGGCGGTGCTAGCCCAGCATAACCCTGGCACTATTCTCCGTATCGGGCCAACGAATTACCCCTTGGTAAAAGATGCCGTAGCTAAGGGACTGAACATACAAGAGTTCATAGGAACCGAGGCAGAATTGGCCGCGATTACTCGTGTTGCGCAAGAAAGTGGGGCCGTTATTGACGCTTCCATCTACCTTTTTGATCACTATGGTGATCCTTGGGGATTTGAGTTTGATTCGCCTAAACAGCTGCAACAACTGGTTGATGCTATCGATTCTAGTTTAGTCAAAGTACAGGGGATTTTTTCTCACTTGGTCGTTAATTCACAAGATACCGTAGATTCTGTCAATGAGCGAGTTGGCAAGTTTTTGCGAGTCGCTTGCCCTGTTGCGGTTAACCTTGCCACGGCACTGGCTGCTGAAGATCCACCTATCATGGTCCATTGGGGGGCCAGTAGTGAATTGAGCCGTCTTAGAAATCCGCAAACTGGAAAGCTTGAACTGCCCGCTAAGTTACGCGCTGCGGCCGACGTTTGTCTATCACATCCAAGAATTAATTTTGGCATTAGGGTAGGTTCGTTAACTTATGGTTCTGGTGATGAAGGCTTAGGGTTGCAGCCTATTTTAGAGTGGACGTCAAAGGTCACGGCATTGCGCCAAACACCCACCACGACCATCGCTGAGGTGAGTATTGGTACAGAAGATGGTTTTCCTCGATTTTATCAAGCTCAAGGGGATTGGGGAAAGGTCATTATTGGGGGAGAATCGTATGCTTTGGCTGCTCCCCCGGGTAAAAACAAGATTGAGATAGATGTTGGGCAGGCGCCTAGTCGTGATGTTTATATGGGTGCCAAGGTCTGTCTTATATGTGACAAGCTAAGGCTCGACGATTTATATGAATCGGTAGCCGTTGATAGCTACAATATTGCCATGTGCGCCACGGGAGCATGCTCTCAATTTGCTGAAGCAACCTCGTTCTCGTATGACCAATATGCGCCGTACTGCAAAGGCCCTGTCACTGTGATCGATAATTAAGGGGATGGCTAATCTATTGCAACTATCTGTGTGGATACTAGCAGCCGCTAATAAATTCATTTGAGTTGCCTTGAATGGCTTTAACTCGTTGGTTTTTTTCACACTCCCAGCGGCTCACTGGGTATTGATTATGCCAGGCTTGATATAAGCGTTTATCGTGTTTTGATAAGGTAAACGAATAGGATTGTTCCATGTATAAATAAGCACGGGCAATCTGGCCTCTCGTAGCCTCAGGTGGCTGGACTTTACGGCCTTTGAAGTCGACCAGTACTTGGCATTGTCCATATTGATCAGGTATTCCATTCCATTCGCTGAAGCGATAGTTAGAGCGGTCGCCGTTAACTTCACCTATGGCCGGTACAAGGTTGTGCATATCACCTTCCATTTTGGCAAAGTGTTTATCCTTGCGACAGGCTTTACGCCCCCCAGTTTGCCAGCACTGCAGTTGGTGTCCAAAGTGCCAAGCGGGCACTATATGCTCCCACTCAATACGTTGTGCTCGTCGCTCTTGCTTACGTACCTGATAGCCGCAGCTGGATAATGTGGGAATCAGCTTTTTGCCTTGGTATTGAAAGTCACAGCCACAATAAAAACTTGTTTGATGCTGGTCTTGGTAAATATTGGCTAATAGTCTTTTCGCTTTAGAGAAACTGATCAGTTCGCTTGCTTGGCTCTCCAGGCTAACGATTATAGGGAGTATAAGCAGTGCAAAGCGTATGAAGAGGGACGATAAAAATTGGGTTGCAGAAGAAAAAGCGTTAGTCATCAATAAGTTACAGGTTCTAGTGAGAGGGTATGGGAAATTCGGCGTAATAGTAACATCTAACTAGTGATTTGGTACTGCATATTGCGCCTGTGCTAAGCTTAATTTATCAGTTGAGTGGTGGTGTCATGATAAAATCTGGCTGTACACGGCGTAAGGTATTGCAACTGGCAATGGGTCTCGGTTTAAAAGGCTCGTTGGGGGTTGTAGGCTCTGCGGCTAGTGTCGCCTCGACGTATGCCGACTTGATTCAGAGTGACTCTGCCTTGAGTCTGGCCATGGAAAAAGAGAAAGAAGCGTACGCGCGAGCAAAATATGAGTTTCGCTTTGCTTCTCCGTATTATTCCTCAGACTGGCACACAAACCCTCACATGCATCAGCAGATAAAGCAGCAAATAGAGGCGTTTTCCAACGGTGAAATAGTGGTGACTATTGTGGAGGCCGGGGTTGCGGGAATCGGACCAAGCCTGATGAAGAGAGTCAGTCATGGTTATATTTCTGGCGCGTTAATCTCAGCTTCTAATTTAAGTCCTGTCGCTCCCGTATTAGACGTATTAAATATTCCATTTTGGTCGGCGGATAATCAATCCTATCTAAATTTAATCACTTCTCGCATCTGGCAGGTTGAAGTAGAAAGCAGAATTAAACAGAGAGGGTTATTAGAGGTCATGTTTCCTTATGTTGTAGGGCCTCGCACCCTGACATCGACTCGTTTATATAATAACACCATTGCCAAACCTGCAGACCTAAGTGGGGTCGTCATACGAATTCCTACCAGTAAAGTATTAAGTAATTTTTATCGGATAGTACAAGCGAAAACCCTAGAAATACCTTGGGGGGAGGCAAGCGCTGCGGCGAGTAAAGGCCTGTTTCAGGTACTTGATCCATCTATTGTGGGTTTATATAACGGGCCTGGTTCATTGCGCCGTTACTTGGGTACTGTTTGTCAAATAAATTCGGTACAAGATAGCTGGCTCGCGGTTATTAATCAGCAATGGTTAGCTAGGTTACCCAAATATCTGCAGCACGCTATGCGAGATGCTTGTCAGCAGGTTTTCCAGCAACAAGTTTCAAGTATTACGACAATTACAAACAATTGTTTATTAGGCCTAAAAGAGGCTGGGGTTACCTTGTACTCACCGAGTAGCGAAGAAAAAGCCTTATGGCAATCATGCTGTGGTCATCAACATGACTCTTGGCAAGCCATTAAATCCTCGATTTTAGAAGACGATCATCTCTTCGCTAAGCTTTTAGAGGCGACCCAGGTAAATAACGGTTATACCTTGTAAATATGACATCTTTAGAAACTTCAGAGACTTGAGTATAGGTTACGTCAAATAAGGGTAATGCTAAGGGGGTGGCTATTTGCATAGAGCGTAAGGTCTTGTATCCTACGCTTTTTTGAGAGTTGCTTATGACTAGATTATTTTTTGTTATTTTAATATTGATCTGTCGGCCAGTATGGGCTGATGTGGATTTTACCGAGATTAAAAAATCGGCGTTATTATCCGCGGCCTCCTATGCGAGTGCTGAGGTTATAGAAAAGCGCTTAGTCGCGGGTGGTTATGATTTACGTCAGCAGCAGACCTTAGCCGATTCTGGCTTAAGTTATTTTCTCGCGAGCTCAAGTACGGGTCATCAATACCTATCGTTTCGTGGCACTTCAAACTTAGAAAATGCATTAGTCGATTTGGATTTAGCGCTGCAACTGGATGCGGATCTTAATATTCAATTGCATCAAGGGTTTGCTGGTGCTGCAAAAATGGCTTATCAAAATGTGAAGGCCAAGTTAGATAAGAATAAGCCCATCAGTACGACAGGTCATAGCTTAGGGGGAGCGATTGCGGTTATTGTGGCCATGCACTTGCAGCGAGATGGTTATCAATTAGAGGGCGTGATTACCTTTGGACAGCCTAAAGTAACGAATGTCGCTGGCGCCGAAGTATTTTCAGCGCTGCCGCTGATGCGCATAGTGACCCCTAAAGATATTGTGCCTTTGGTGCCGCCATTAAGCCCATTGCAGCTAAAAAATCTAGATATCTATTGGCACATGGGTAGTGAAATTATTTTATTAGAGAATAAGGAATATGCTCAGATAAAGGGTATCAAAAGCATGATGCGAGCGACTAAGTTTGTCTCGAGTGTGCCAGATAAAACCAATCTTGATGCCCATCAGATAGCGACTTACTTGGCCTTGATTGAGCAAAAACTGGTAGCGGCGCAACCGGTTCCGTATACCATGGAAATCAATGTATTTGGCTTTACCCTTGATTAGACTGAGGGATTAGACTGAGTTAAAGCGGTGCGAAAACTTATGTTTTTCTTAAAATCACGAAACTTAATGCCTTGTTTTAAGAAGCATTGCTGAACGTATTTAATAAGCAAGGCTTGTTCAGGGCTATTTGAGATTAACGCATTGCTTGAATCATCTAATAGATAACATTGCAGCTTGATACTATTGGGGAAGTTACTCCAATCTAAGGTATATTCAAGCTGATCAATGCTCGCCATAGTGGTTGCTTGAGTGATGGCTTTGCGGATGCGGCCATCGAGTTTTTGGCTAACGTTTTTAATTGGCCTAGTAGTAGATTGAGCAGATTTACGATGTTTCATGAGCTTGCTTACGCGAGTGAGTTAATGAATCCCAGCTGAAAATAATTAATCCTATCCAGATGCAGCTAAAGGTAATGCCTTCTTCGAGGCTTAATGATTCGCCGTAAAACTGCACCGCAAGGATAAACATTAAGCTAGGACCTATGTATTGAATAAAACCTATGGTGGTATATTGCAAGCGTTTAGTCGCGGCGGTAAAAAACAATAAAGGTAAGGTCGTCACCACCCCAGAGCTGATGAGCAGTAGGTTGGTATTAAGTGAATTTAAACCTAAATTGGAGGTGGCCGTGGCATCCATAATAAACCAATAGCCGAGCGCCACAGGTAATAATATCAATGCTTCAATGGTTAACCCAGGAATAGATTCTATGTGGGTTCGTTTATGTAATAAACCATACAAGGCAAAGGATGTTGCTAGGATTAAAGCGATAACAGGAATTGAACCAAAGCTAATCAGCTGTATTAATACACCGCTTAGCGCCAATGCGACCGCAAGCCCTTGACGTTTCCGTAAACGCTCCCCTAAGAATAAGTACCCCATTAAAACGTTAAATATTGGGTTTATATAATATCCAAGGCTAGCATCCAGCATATGGTTATTATTAATTGACCAGATGAATATTCCCCAATTTAACCCTAACAAGCTCGCACTCAGACCCAGTAGAGCGAGCTGTTTGGGCTGCTTTAAAATAGCCATAACTTTAGTAAGCTGTTTGCCAAATACGCATACTAGGATTAAAAAAATCACTGACCATACAATACGCTGAGCTAAAATTTCGGCCGCGTCTATATAAATTAAGAGTTTGAAATAGATAGGTGCAAGCCCCCAAAGGGTAAAGGCGGCGAGGGCGAATAATAGCCCTATCTTTTGTTGTTGAGATTGCATATCGAGTTGCTGACTGATTACCAAATAAGAAGGCGCGATATTACCACTTATGAGATAAAAGGGATAAAATTGATTTCAATAAGGCAGCCTGAGTGACCTAGTATTTCTTAAACAAGTGTTGTTCGTTATACTGCGAAGGTGTAAATAACTGTGGAATAATAATTCGCTGTGAAACAACCCAACTTAGTATGTATTGGTGGAGGGCACGGTTTAGGTCGCCTGCTGGTCTCATTACGAGATGCGGGGCAACACCTCAGTGGTATTGTTGCGACGACCGATGAAGGTGGCTCAACCGGGCGGCTGCGCGAAGAAGCTGAAACCATTGCTTGGGGCGATTTACGCAACTGCCTTTCTCAGTTATGTACCCTCGATGGCATAGGGCAGTCATTGTTTGAATATCGTTTTCAAACACAAGGGGATTTGGATGGGCATAACCTTGGTAATCTAGTACTTTTTGCTTTAGATCAGCTCTCTGTTCGCCCTACCGATGCGATTCGTATTATGAGGGATATGCTGAGTATTCAATCCCACTTATACCCCATGGCTGACCAGCCAACGACCTTAATGGCGAAGACAGTAGCGCCTGTCGGTGAAGAGGGGAATATTCTAGTCGGTGAATTATCGATTGATGATAGCGACGAAGATATCGATTATTTATACCTAGATCCAGAGGTTAATGCCGAGCATGAAGTACTGGCGACAATCGCACAAGCGGACGCCATTATATTAAGTGCAGGTAGTTTTATGACCAGTATTATGCCATCACTGCTGGTGGATAATATTTTGCAGGCCATTAATAACAGTAAGGCCCCCTTGATTTTAGTGGTGAATATTAAAGAGGAAGTATTGGGAGGGGGGATTAAGCTCACCTTTGCTAAGCAAATGAGCTTGCTTAAAAAAACCGGCATCCGGGATTTAGATCACATTTTATGGCCGGCTAATCGAGACCTTTCTGTGGAGGAGTTTAATAAATATCCTATTACTCAAGTGGATATGAAACCCTGTGATCGTGGCCTGCATAATGAGCAGGTTTTGAAAGCCGCAATTTTCGACTTGCTGTAGCTCTTTCGGTCTACTCTAATCTTGGCCAAATACCATGGCTGCATGAGTATCCAGCCATAGCGGATACTTATCCATTGCCTTGGCATACAAGCGCGTTTGCATCTGTTGCTCAATCCAATAGCGAAGTAATGGATAAGGCGCTTGTTTAAACCAAGCTTTATTAACTCTCGAAAACTGGCGTACAAAAGGAATGAGGGCGTAGTCGATAAGGCCAGGCTTTGTACCAACAAAATTCCCCTTGGCTAATCTTTGCTCTAATTCGGCAATGAATAGCTCACACTTTTGGCGCTCTGCTATTTCGCTGCCGGTGCGAAAGCGTTTTGACTTTTTATAAATTTCTAATTGAGGTTTAAATTCTTTGTCGTTGCGTCTAACAAGCTCAAGCATTTCTTCAAGGTCATCAGGGCAGTCTTTGTGTAATAAATCTTCAGGATCATTTTGTTGCAGTGCCCATAGCATAATATCCAAACTCTCGTCGATCACTTTTGACCCTGTTGAATACTGACCATCCGCATCGGGAAATACTAATACGGGTACCGTGCCTTTAGGAGATACTTGCAGCATCTCTTCAGGTTTGTTTTTCATGGTAATGGCGCGCAGCATGACACGCTGGTGCGCCATTAATAATCCCATGCGGGCTCGCATAGCATAAGGGCAGTGTTGCAACGAATACAAGGCGGGTAATTTATGACCCTGGGGCTTTTTATCCATCAGCGTATTCGTCATATATTCCAATACTATAGACCTTGACGGTATTGAGCGTTGGTTGAAAGGGTCACCATTTCATTCAAATGCGCCGCGGCTTCTTTTTCACCCTTAATGAGCTGTTCAAAGTGTTGCAGCAATTGCGCCTTGTCTTCAACCGCAGTATCCCCCGACCCTATATTGGTAAGGTCGATAAAGAATTCATCAAATAAATCGCTAAGATCATTAACAATATCTAAATTCAGAAATTGTTCGTCGTTATAGATGCTAGGGTAGCCGCCTTTTTGCTTGTCGATAGAGTATTTAACGCCTCTAACACTTTTAATCGTGGTGGCTTTTTCACACTTCAGCATACAGCCATCTTCAATGCTTGGTTTTTTACAGCCTACGGTTGGCTGGAAGAAACATTGGCGGCTTGTCATCATGAGTATCGGGTGATAAATGCTGTAATACAGTTTGAAATTATCTGGGCGTGCAATGTTTCTTAATTGCAGGCGATTAATTTCATTGGACATGAATGCACCAGCGCAATTCAATTCTTCTTTTAAGGTTAATAATGCGTAAGAGTTAGTGGTATTTAAAAATGGCCCAGCAACCCATTCAATACCCATCTCATAAGCTTTAAACGCGATACCGGTATTGTTGCTGACGATGCGCTTAGGTTTAACCTGCTCTAAAATTTCAACCGCTTCTAAATAATCTTTGCCGATTAATACTGCAGGGAACCAAGGGATTAATCTTGGGTTGGCCTTTAATAAGTCGATGTGTTTTGTACAGCCCTTTTTTAGGCTTTCGGGTATTTTGAAATACACATCAGCGTCGGTTGAGTCGCATAGGTGTATATCTTTTTCATCGGCAATTAGAATCGATAGGGAAGGTTTTCCTGATGATTTATTCGTCTTGTCGAGGGCGGGTACATCAACATTAGGCACTCGCTCAATAGAATTGTTGAGCAAAAATGCCAGCTGGTTTTTAAGCGCGGTTAATTCTTTAAATGGAATGCTTAAACCTGTTTCATAATTCGCGTATGAATACTCAGTAAGGTTGAATTCTTCATTATCAAAACTTTTAAAACGTTTGCTTAATGTTTTTTCATCCAGCTCGGATTTTCCGGCGCGGGTTAATAGCGATTCAGATTGAAGGTTAATGACCTTGTCATCATCGCCAACGATTGCGGTAATCGTCAGTGGGGTATTGGTGGAGCCTGAGAATTCAAGTTTAAGGGGCAGTTTAGCCGTACTTAAATATTGTATCTTGTCTCTTAATTCAGCGCCAAGTTGATTCTTTTCGAGGTAAAGTTCATCTTTCACTTCTTGAATCTGCACCACAGAAATTGCGTCGCTCTTGTTAACCGCATGCTCTACACTGTAATCCCTAGGGTTATCAATGAACATGTCTTTGGTTAAGTTGCCTTGCAAAAACGAGTTGGTAAAGTCGCGGTTAAATACCTTATGCAGATTAGAATCATCGGCTAATAATTTACCGGTTTCTACAAATTCATTTATACCCTTACGCCAGGTATCGACTACGGTATAGACATAGTGTGCGCCTTTGATTCGGCCTTCGATTTTTAGTGAATCAACCCCGGCGTCGACCAATTCAGGTAAATCAAAATAGGCTGAATTGTCTTTTAAATTAAGTGGGTATTTATTGCCTGTGGCGGTGACTTCATATTCTTCACGACAGGCTTGGCTGCAGCGACCTCGGTTACCTGAATTACCAACACTGACCGAGCTGGAATAACATTGGCCAGAGAAAGCAATACACAAAGCCCCATGAACAAAAACTTCGGTTAACATGCCTAGGTCATGAGACAGCTTAGTCAGGGATTTAATTTCACCCAGATTCAGCTCCCGCGACAAGTTAACCCGAGAAGCCCCAATTTTATTCAAAAAGTGCAGCTGACCTTCGTTATGGGTAGTTAATTGTGTTGAGGCGTGTATGTCTAAGGTAGGGAAGTGCTTTTTGACTAGGTTAAACATACCAAGGTCTTGCACAATAATGCCATCAATGCCGCTATTGACTAGCTTGTTTAACAGCTTAATCATAGTCGGCAGCTCTTGCTCCAGAATCACCACGTTTAGGGTTAAGAAAACCTCGCAGTCGTATTTATGGGCTAAGCGTATAATGCCAGTTAAGTCATCATAGGAAAGATTGGCAGCTCTATTGCGGGCATTAAAGGTATCTAGGCCGCAATAAACAGCGTTGGCACCGGCGACAACCGCCGCTTTAATGGCTTCGACATCACCACCTGGTGCTAATAATTCAATCTTTCTGCTCATCTGACCCACTGCTTTTATAACATCTAATTTTAACCGGCGATTCTAGCGGTATCTGCACCTGATTGCTATAAGCGCTCTGACATTACCGTATGTTAGGGGCATAAAAAAAGGCTGCAGAAGCAGCCTTTGGGTCTAACTAGAGAAAGGTTTAAAGCGCCATGTCTTTTAGCTTTTTCAACGGCAGAACTTTTACCTTGGTGCTTGCTGGCTTAGCCGCAACATCCATGAGTTCCCCAGGCTTGAATGGGTTAGGTACGTTTTTTCGCGCTTTTTGAGCAGGCTTTTTAACCGTTTTGATCTTCAATAGACCCGGTAGTGTGAATTCGCCAACCGCACGTTTCTTAACGTGACGTTCAATGATGTCGCCGAGCTCGTTAAGGACGTTAGCAACGTCTTTTTTACTCAACTCTGTTTTATCAACCAATTCATTGATTAATTGAGTTTTAGTGAACTTTTCTTTTACTGCGGTTAATTTTTTAACCGGCGCGGCTGCAACTTTTTTTGCAGGGGCTTTTTTAGCCGGTGCTTTTTTAGCAGCAGGTTTTTTCTTGGCAGCCATGTTAATTCCTTTCAGGGTAAATAAAATAAGTTAAGCGACAGTGTAATCGATACAAAACTGTGTAATAGATACAAGGAGGCGCTTTGTATCTCGCTTATAAGCTCTATTTTTAAAGCAAAAAAATAGGGCATGCAAGTGCAAAACCCTATTTTAATAGTGTTTTTATCAAAAACGTTTGAATAATGTTGAATTAACCGGCTAATTTCATCAAGGCGGCGAAGATATTCGTATATTTCTCGGGGAATAAGCGTTGAATGCGGTCCATGAATTTTGCATCTTGGCCAATTAATATACGGCGTTTATTTTTTCGGATACCGTTTAAAATGGTCTGCGCGGCTTGTTTGGGGGTCGTGCGGGCGATCTTGTTGAACTCTTCAATTTGTTGCTTGTGTGTTTGTTCGCCCACCATAGAGGTATGCATGCGGCCATTAACAACGATGTTGGTTTTAATGCCACCTGGGTGAACACAACTAACAAATAGCTTGCTGCCTTTCACTTCTTGGCGCAACGATTCGGTAAAGCCACGCACGGCAAATTTGGCGGCGTTGTATTGCGCTTGAGTAGGCAGCGCTATAATGCCGAATATGCTGGATACATTTATAATCGCGGCCTCTGGGCGGCTAAGCATGTGCGGTAAAAAGCTTTTAGTGCCATAAACTACGCCCCAAAAATTAATGTTCATCAACCACTCAAAGTCGTCATAACTGCAATCCTTCACGGTTTGAGCGAGGGCGACACCGGCATTATTAAACAATAAATCGGCGTGACCAAACTCGTTAATGACCTGTTGCGAGTACGCTTCGAAGGCGCTTCGGTCGGCCACATCAAGCTGTGTAATCAATACCTTGCCATGGCCGGTTAAGCTCGCGTGGGTTTCTTCTAGGGCGGGCAAATTAACATCGGAGAGTGCGAGTAGGGCACCTTCTTCGCTGAGCTGTTGCGCGAGCGCGCGACCAATTCCTGAACCTGCACCGGTAATGACGGCCACTTTATTAGCGAATGATTTCATGGATATGCCTTAATATTGATTATTATTATTCAAAAGTATCTTGGATAAAGCCAAGATTACCCCAGTGAGCATCCTCAGCAAGGTGCATTTAGGCCGTAAAATCGACATTTTTTATCAAACTCCTACAAACTTGGCCAACAAGTGTCGGCAAGCGCGTTAAAATCGGTATAATGCTCGGCTTTAAATATTTTAATATCCAACTATCTCTTTATCTAATACATAGGATTTAAGTAATGCGCACTCACTATTGTGGTGATATCAACGAAACCTCGATTGACGATACCGTCACTTTTTGTGGCTGGGTTCACCGCCGCCGTGACCACGGTGGGGTAATTTTCTTAGATGTCCGTGACCGTGAAGGTCTAGTACAGGTTGTTTTTGATCCAGATACTATTGAAGCCTTTAATATTGCTGATAGCGTTCGTTCAGAATTTGTTGTGCAAATTGTTGGTCGTGTCCGTGGTCGTCCTGAAGGAGCGATAAATGAAGGCATGCGTACGGGTAAGATTGAGGTCTTGGGTAAAGAGATCACTATCTTAAACAAAGCACAGACACCGCCATTCCCACTCGATGGATATACCGATGTCGGCGAAGATATTCGTCTTAAGTATCGTTATATGGATATGCGTCGCCCTGAAATGCAAGAGAAAATGCGTTTCCGCTCAAGAGTAAGCTCTACCTTGCGTCGCTATTTAGAAGAAAACGGTTTCTTAGATATCGAAACCCCTATCTTGACTCGAGCGACTCCAGAAGGCGCCCGTGATTATCTAGTACCTTCGCGTACCCATGAACATAGCTTCTTTGCTTTGCCTCAGTCGCCACAGTTATTTAAGCAGTTATTGATGGTCTCTGGTTTTGATCGTTATTACCAGATTGCTAAGTGTTTCCGCGATGAAGATTTGCGCGCTGACCGTCAGCCTGAATTTACTCAGATTGATATCGAAGCCTCATTTATCGACGAAGAAGAAATCATGGACCTGACTCAGGGTATGATTACTGAGTTGTTCGAAAAAGAATTGAAAGTGAAGCTGGGTGATTTCCCACGCATGCCTTATGCCGAAGCTATGTCTAAGTACGGTAGCGATAAGCCAGACTTGCGTATTCCACTGCAGCTAGTTGATGTTGCTGAATTCTTACAAGACATCGAATTTAAAGTATTCGCGGCCCCTGCTAAAGATCCTAAAGGTCGTGTTGCGGCTTTACGCGTTCCTGGTGGCGCTGAAATCAGCCGTAAGCAGATCGATGCGTATACTAAATACGTGAGTATTTATGGTGCTAAAGGTTTAGCTTGGATTAAAGTTAATGAAATTGAGAAGGGTGTAGAAGGTTTACAGTCTCCTATCATTAAGTTTATCGGTGATGATAATACCATGGCGATCATGGAGAAGTTGGGCGCGCAAAACGGCGACATCATCTTCTTTGGCGCGGATAAAGAAGTGATCGTAAACGAAGCCCTCGGTGCGCTACGTTGTAAGATCGGTGAAGACTTAAATCTTTATACCTGCGATTGGGCACCAATGTGGGTAGTTGACTTCCCAATGTTCGAAGAAACTAAGGATGGTGGCATTACGGCAATTCACCACCCATTCACGGCGCCTTCGTGCAGCCCTGAAGAATTGAAAGCGAACCCACTAACGGCCTTATCTCGTGCCTACGATATGGTATTGAATGGCTGTGAGTTAGGGGGTGGTTCTATCCGTATTCACGATCAAGCGATGCAAGAAACGGTATTTGAAATTTTGGGCATCAGTGAAGAAGAGCAGCAAGAGAAGTTTGGCTTCTTATTAGACGGCCTTAAGTTCGGTGCGCCACCCCATGGCGGTTTGGCATTTGGCTTGGACCGCTTAGTGATGTTGCTAACGGGTTCTACTTCGATTCGTGAAGTGATTGCGTTCCCGAAAACTCAATCGGCGGCCTGTGCAATGACCCATGCCCCAGGTGTGGTAGGTAATGCTCAGTTACGTGAATTGAACATTAAACTGCGTGAAAAGCCTAAAACTGAATAAGTTTTAGTTGGTTTTTTATTCTACAAATAAAGCCAGCTTGCTGGCTTTATTTGTTTTTAGCTTTCGATAAATTAATTTTCGACAAATTAATTGTTTCATTAACACAAAAGATTCATTGGTGGGTGATTGTAAAGCAAATATCTAAAACATGGATGTTTTAGCTAAGGCTACAGGGACCGTATTTACGCCGTTTTGCGGCACAAGTACCCACTCATGAATCGTGATTCCGAGCTGACGTTTTTAGCTCTAAGTATCTGTAGGGACTCAATCATTATGCAAGTACGTAAATTAACCACCGAAGAATTCGCCGCAACCAAGATTGGTAAGCCTGAAAAAATCGAAGCGGGTGAGCCGTTATTTGATTTTTGGGCCTATGTAGAAGCCATTCCAGCAGAAGATTTTGGCGAATACGATTGTACCGCGGGTGTGGTTGGGCATGTATATCGTATGGAAGAAAAATACGAACACGTTTTGATTCAATCACAATATGCAGAAATTGCCATGGTGCTGGTATTAGATCTAGTGAATAAAGAAGTCTATGGCCATTATTTGCTGGATATTCGCCCTCGTGGTAATCCGGTTATTTAATGAATACGCTCACATTCTCGATCGAAAATTATGGTTTAGTCACCTACTGGTTAGGCATGGCAGCGGTGGCTGCTATGGCAGGCGCTTCGGTTTTGGAGTCGGGTGCTAAGCGCTTTGATCTGTTTGGTGTGATTGTTATTGCCTTGGCCGCTTCGTTAGGGGGTGGCTCTTTACGGGATATGCTGCTTGATCGCCCGGTCTTTTGGATTGCTGATGAGCTGTTTTTATTAGTCGCTATTTTGGCGGCGGTCAGTGTGTTTTTTCTCGCCCGTTGGTTGCTAATGCCTGTGCGAACCTTTTTAATCTTAGATGCGATTGGTTTGGCGCTGTTCAGTATTATGGGCACTGACGTGGCATTGGATTTGGGTGCGACTTGGCTGGTGGCCAGTTTTATTGGCGTAATTACTGGTGTGATGGGTGGGGTTTTTCGTGACGTATTGTGCAATGAAGACCCGTGGGTTTTTCGCAGCCCACTTTTTGCTACGGCCTCTTGGTTAGGCTGTTGGTTGTATATTGTAATGGTCGAATGTGATGTCGGTGAACTTGCGGCTAACTTAATCGCGAGTAGCAGTATTTTACTGATTCGACTGTATGCATTAAGAAAGGGCGTTAAGCTGCCTCGTTTCAAAAAGAAAGAATAACGAGTATAGGATTATTATGAAAAATGTTGTCATTACCGGTGCTAATAGAGGCATAGGTTTAGAGTTAGCAAAGCATTATCGCGAACTAGATTATACCGTTATCGGTATTTGTCGTGAGTCTTCAGAAGCGCTGGACGAATTAGCCGACATGGTGATCAGTGATATCGATGTGCGCTCCGAAGCGTCCATTGCTATGGTGGCTGAAGTGCTCGCGAGCACCTTGATCAGTTCTGAATCCGGTCAAAAAATCGATATTTTGATTAATAATGCGGGGGTATTTATGAACGAAACCCTCGCCGAGATGGATTTTGATAGTATTCAAACCCAAATAGAAATCAATGCCATTGCCCCTTTGCGCATTACTCATGCTTTTCAAAGCATGTTATGGGAAGGCAGCAAGGTCGCCATGATTACCAGTCGCATGGGGTCGGTTTCTGATAATGGCTCAGGTGCGTATTATGGTTATCGCGCCTCAAAAGCCGCACTGAATGCATTTGGAAAATCATTGGCAATTGACCTTAAGCCAAAAGGCATTGCCGTGGCGTTATTGCACCCAGGCTTTGTGCAAACGCGCATGGTTGGTTTTAATGGCGACCTTACCCCAGAGCAAGCCGCAAAGGGGCTGGCTGCGCGTATTGAAGAGCTGACGTTAGAGAATACGGGTAGCTTTTGGCACTCAAATGGCGAAGCCTTACCTTGGTAGCTAGCGTTGCTTTGCAATCAATATACTCGGCTAGGGGGGTTGATGATCAAAGTATATCTGGCCAATAGGCCGCCGCTAGTCGACTACCTTAATGTCGAGGTAATGGAGCAATTACCTAGTGGTGAAATAACAAGGATTGCCACGGAAACCGGCAATCATTGGCGTAAGATATTTAATGTGTATGCCAAGCTAATGTATGGTTTGGCGCAGCAGCAAGATGATCCCTTATTGCCGTATTTTACCAGTTGGCAGCGGTATCGAGATCAGGTCTTATTGCAAAGTGGCAGCGCGACACAGCTCTACCTTGGGGCCATAAGCATCGCCCCTGTTGAAGACTCCTCAGCCGTTGCTGTGGTTCATGAGGATGTGGTTCATATTGTAATGGGGAAGGCCTATGCTGAACGCATACTCGTGAATGTTGAGCTAAACTGGTTGGATACGGATTTTGCGATTAATCGTCAGCAGAAGATTATTGTCTGTCCGTATTTTGATTATCGCCAACTGTCTAATAGCAAGATTGAATTCTTGGCCAGCTTGATTATATCGTTGCACTAAGGGGGATGGCTGAGCCGCTATGGTAATGCAGAGTACGAATAAGCTGTGGCCAATATTGGCTATGGTGATTACCTTACTATTTCCTAGCCTAGCCAATAGTGCCCCTGTGCCTTATGTTGATCTGGCATTAGGTTTAGGGGTGCATGCATTGGATGATTCTGATCAGGGAGCGGTAAGCAATCTGATTAAAACCGGAATAGGGGTGCAATGGTTGCCTTATATGAGTACTCATATTGGGGTTTGGTTGTGGAGCAGCAAAGAGCAGCAGAATCGTGAAACGCAAGAGGCGCAAGATTATAGACGTGGCTATTTTGATGGCTTAAGTACTTCTTGGGAGGTTAGCTTGCAGTGGCCGCTTGAGAATAAAAATGCGCTATTAGCGGCTGGGCCTTATGTTCGTTTTGGGCGCCATTGCTGGACCGCTATGTTAACCGGACTATTGCAGCCTTGGTCAAAAGAAGGTTGCTCGGATTTGAAAACCCTAGGGTTTGCATTTCCAGAGGGGGTAAATAAAAATGCGGCGCTATATGTTGAATTTACCCGAACTGACTTTGATGACTTACGCTCATCTTCTGTGCAGTTAGGGGCTAAACTGGCCTTCTGATTAATTGAATGTTCAATTAAATACTAGAAAATAATTATAAATAGTTAACTAATTGGTTAGAATGCTGCAATTCGAATTAATTAAGAGCTTGTATGTCTTCCTCAGCCCCTAATGTGCCATCGAGCACTAAAAATATAGCGTCAATTCCCTTGGCACTAGCCTTGTTACCGGTCATTTTATTAATGATCATGCTGGCTGGTTCAGTTTATTATTTTTCTGACGACTCATCTTATGGTGCTAACCAAATAGCGCTCTTAATTGCCGCTGCCATTGCGGCCTTAATCGGCATTAAACTTGGCCATAAATGGGACGACATTGAGAAAGGCATTATTGATGGTATTTCAAATGCCATGATCGCCGTGCTTATTTTATTAATGGTCGGGGCCTTGATCGGCAGCTGGATGTTAGCGGGCACAGTTCAAAGCCTGATTTATTATGGGTTAATGCTCATCAGCGCAGAGTGGTTTTATGCTGCGGCTTGTTTGGTCTGTGGCATTTCAGCCATGAGTATTGGCAGCTCTTGGACGGTAGCCGGTACCCTTGGGGTGGCTTTTATGGGGATGGCGGCTGCGATGCAGCTCGACCCAGCGATTACCGCGGGGGCGGTAATTTCTGGGGCTTATTTCGGGGATAAATTATCCCCCTTATCGGATACTACTAACCTAGCTTCAGCCGTTACTGAAACGCCCTTGTTTGTACACATTCAGAATTTATTATGGACAACCGTGCCGAGCTTTATTATTGCTTTATTGCTATTTGTTTTATTAGCCGCAGATCCTACTGAGACGTCTGCCCAATCGATTCAGCAGACCATGCAAGGGCTAGAAGAAAATTTTGATATCGGCCTGCACCTGCTTATCCCTGTATTATTTGTCTTTGCTTTAGCTTGGCTTAAAGTCTCGGCGTTACCAACAATATTTGCTGGGGCATTATTGGGTGGGGTATTTGCGGTGATATTTCAAGATCAAGCTCTGCTGCGATTTATTGAAAGTTCGGGCTTTGAGGCTGGATTATCTATGATCGAGCAAAACTTATTGGCGGTATGGGTGGTATTATTTGATGGTTATACCTCCAATACCGGTTATGAATCCCTTGATAGCTTATTATCTCGTGGTGGTATGAGCAGTATGTTGAATACTGTGTGGTTGATTTTATGTGCCATGACCTTTGGGTCTGTGATGGAGCAGGTTGGGTTAATGGAAAGAATCTTAACCTCTATTATGAGTTCTATTGAATCCACTACGGGCTTAATTGTCACGACTGTCTTTACCTGTATTGGGGCTAATATCATGACCGCTGATCAATACATTGCTATTGTCTTACCTGGGCGTATGTACAAGCTAGAATACGCTAAGCGGGGATTAGCCTCGCAAAACTTGTCTCGCACTCTAGAAGATGCGGCGACCATGACGTCTCCTTTGATCCCTTGGAATACTTGTGGTGCCTATATGGCCGGTACCTTAGGCGTCGCAACCCTAACGTATTTACCTTATGCCTTTTTAAACCTATTAGGCCCAATCTTATGTATTGCTTTTGCGCTCACGCACTTTCGCATCATTCCGCTTCAGGGGGCTAATAAAGCGGTTTAATACAGATGCTTAAAGCAAGTATTAAAGGCTTCTGGTAAGATCCTCTGTAATTTATATTGCTGGGGATTTTTTATGTCTAATACAATTGTTTATATCATTATTGGCGCCTTATTGGCTTATGCCTTGTACCGCGCGGTGGCGGGCACTAGTGGGACCAGTGTGGCGGGTAATATTGAGCAAGGTGAAGCTTTTTTAGCCGAGAATAAGTTAAAACAAGGTATTCAGGAAACGGAGTCAGGCTTACAGTATTTGCTATTAGAGCAAGGGACTGGCACGACGACTCCTGGGCCAAAATCTAAGGTCTTGGCTCATTATCATGGCAGCTTGATTGATGGTACTGTGTTTGATAGTTCCATTGAGCGTGGTCAGCCGTTAGAGTTTGGCCTCAATCAGGTTATTCGAGGTTGGACAGAAGGTTTGCAATTGATGGTAGAGGGGCAAAAAATGCGTTTATTCATCCCTAGCAAGCTCGCCTATGGTAATCGTAATGCGGGTAGTATACCCGGTGGCTCTGTGCTTATTTTTGATGTGGAGCTATTATCTATTGTCGGTTAATATCTGGGAAAAAGAACCGCTATTTCATCGTCTAGGCCATAATGAAAAGACGATTCAGCGTGTACTAAGATTATGCCTTAACGATCTGCCTGAGTTGATTAACGAACTCTTGTCGGTGCTTAAGCAAGGTGATTTGGCCCGTAGTAAAGATTTGGCACATACCATTAAAGGTGTCGCTGCTAATGTTGGCGCAGAAGAATTAAGGCAGTTGGCTGCGGAAATAGAAGTCCTAATGTCGGCTGGTAGCACGGCTGAGGCGCTAGAGCGCGGCTATTATCTGGTTGAGCGGTTTGAACCGTTGCGATCTCAGCTAGCGTATTATTTAGACTCACTCATTCCCGCACGGCCTAACATTCCCGAACAGTCTAAAATTCTCGAGCAGCCTAAGAACGAACAAGGGGAAGAGGCTCTAATAGGGAGTTTGATCACCCTTATACACAAGTTACAGGCAGCAGAGTATGTTCAACTAACGGAGGTCGAAAAAATCCATCCACTATTCAACTCGGATGAACAAATCCTTTATCTGCAAGTAATTGATGCCATTCAATATTTTGATAGTCAGCAGGCACTAAAACAGCTCGCTAAATTGACAATAGTCGCTAAGCTTAAAATAGATTTGTAACTCTATTCTTCAGGTGAGGGATTTGTTTAATGGTTAAACCAACAATAATGATTGTTGATGATGTCGCGATGAATATACAGTCTCTAGTCAGTATGCTGGAAGCTGATTACCAGCTCAAGCTTGCCACCAGTGGAGCGCTCTGCCTGAGTTTATTACAAGACTATGAATTACCCGATTTAATCCTATTGGATGTTGTGATGCCTGATATGGATGGCTATCAAGTATGTGAGGCGATTAAAAGCAATAATAAATTGCGTCATATCCCTATTATCTTTGTTACGGCGAAAGATGATGAAGGCGACGAAGAAAAAGGCCTGCATTTAGGGGCCGTTGATTACATAACGAAACCCATTCATCCTGCTATTGCTTTAGCGCGGATAAAAACCCATATCACCCTTAAGCTACAGTATGACAGCCTGACTGAATTAGCAGAAAAGGATCAACTCACGGGCCTCTATAATCGTCATTACTTTTATGACATCAGCGAAAAGAAAATAGCCTTTGCCAAGCGTCACTTAATCCCACTCTCCATCTTGTTGATTGACATTGATTTCTTTAAACAAGTAAACGATCAATATGGGCACATGATTGGTGATGAGGTATTAGTTGAAGTGGCTAAGATATTTTCAAACAATGCGCGCCAAGAAGATATTGTCTGCCGTTTTGGCGGTGAAGAATTTGTTATCTTATTAGATCATTGTGACTTGTATGCTGCCCAAGATAAGGCGGAGTGTTTACGTAGAAAAATAGAGCAATTAATACCCGCGGGAATCGATATTAGTATCAGTATTGGGGTTGCTCAACTTAATTGTGATGACCCTAAAGAGGATATCACTTTTCTTATAGGAGAGGCCGATGAGGCCTTATATAAAGCCAAAAAAGGTGGGCGTAATACGGTGGTTTTAAGTGAGGTTTTATTGCAGTAGTGCCGTACGCGCAATACCTGTCTAGCACCTGTCTAGCACCTACCTAGCATAAGAGCCTTATGCTAAGCAGGTATGAGAAATTATTGGTTAATCGTCGTTCATGATACCTAAGAGACTTAATAGGCTTAAGAACAGGTTGTAGATAGAAACATACAGGGTCACAGTGGCAGAAATGTAGTTGGTTTCACCACCGCGGATGATTTCTTGGGTAGTATAAAGGATGGCCGCTGTGGAAAATAATACAAACATGCCACTAATGGCTAAGCCTAATAGAGGGATCTGTAAAAACAGGTTGGCAACGAACATAGCAATAATGGCGAAGAAACCCGCCGTTAGCATGCCGCCTAAGAAAGAAAGGTCACGTTTTGTTGTTAGTGCATAAGCCGAGCAGCTAACAAAGGTTAACGCCGTTGCCCCAAGGGCTGTGACGATTGCGCCTTCAAGTCCCGCACCAATGTACATATTTAGAATTGGCCCTAAGGTATACCCCATAAAACCTGTCAGTAAGAAGGTAAATAATAAACCAAGGCTTGAATTTTTGTTCTTTTCAATCATGAAAAGTAGGCCATAAAAACCCACCAGCATGATGATGATGTTCGGTCTACCGAGGTTCAGCATCATAGAAATGCCTGCCACAACCGCCGACCATACTAAGGTTAAAGATAATAAGAAATAGGTATTAGATAATACCTTACTGGTACTGATGGCCGTTGACTGACGGCCTGGGTGAGTCTCTTGCTGAACGATTTGATCGGACATGGTTGTTCCTTTAAGTAACGGACTGTTTAAGCACTAATATGTTTATATATAAGGCGTATGCGAGGGAAAAGCAAGACCCGCGACAGTGGCTACGGTAAAGTATATTCAGTTAATTGGAAAGAGGAGACTGAGGTGTCTGAGTTAAACTTAATGCGGCAATACACTGCTATGAAGCAGGCTTTAAAGAATAGTACTGCTATGGATGCTTTGCATAAAACCCGCTTGCACCGATCATTGAGTTGGTTAAAAGCCGCAGCGCAGCAGTTAGAAGACGATAATCAAGACTTGGCTTTCATTAATCTGTGGATTAGTTTCAGTGCCTGCTTTTATATTGATGGCGAGTCCATGGCGCCTTTCAGTGAGAAAAACCCTTTTATCGATAAGCTAGTCGCCTTGGATAGTGATAATAAAATTTATGAATGTTTTTGGCATGAGTATTCCGGGTCTGTTAAGGCGTTGATTAAAAATCCCTATGTATTTGCTGAATTCTGGCAAGCGCAGAGGCTATTGACGGGAAATCAACAGCTAGATGCTGACATTCATCAAGGCTGGCAGAGTCAGTTTGATCGATCGTCGGTAGCGGCCTTGAATTGTTTAAGCCGAAAAAAGGTAGCGCCTTTATTTTCTATTGTATTGGATCGTTTGTACGTCTTGCGAAATCAAGTCTTGCAAGGGGGAGCCACCTATCAAAGTCGAGTTAATCGCGAGCAGGTGTCTGATGGGGTCATATTGTTAGCGAATATAATGCCAATCATTATAAGCATTATGTTACAGGGTCAAGATGAACATTGGGGGGATATCGCTTATCCTGTGGTAAACGATTAGCAATATTTGGCGCAATACTCCTTACTTGGAATTGCGCCAAATAGTCTTATAGCCAATTACATTCGTTCTAGGGTTTCAATGCCGAGTAGGTTGAGACCTTGCTTGATGGTTTTCCCGGTTAACGCGGCTAAGCGCAAGCGGCTCAGTTTTTGAGCTTCGTTTTCAGCAGTAAGAATGGGGCAGTTTTCGTAAAAACTAGAAAATAGACCCGCAACTTCGTAAATATAGCTGCATAAGGTATGAGGCTGTCCGCGTTGGCATACACGGCTCAGTACTTCCGGGAACTGCATGAGCTTATTTGCTAGGTCTTTTTCTTTTTCTTGCTCAAGCTTGATGTCCCCTTGAATGGTCTTCATATCCAAGCCGGCTTTATCAAATAAGCTCGCTACGCGACTATAAGCGTACATTAAATAAGGCGCTGTATTACCTTCAAAGCTCAACATTTGTTCGAAATTGAAGATATAGTCGCGAGCACGATCTTTTGATAAGTCGGCGTATTTAACCGACGCAATGCCTACTGCTTTGCCGATTTTTTCGAGCTGCTGGTTATCCATTTCAGGATTTTTGCTACGTACCAATGCGGTAGCACGCTCTTCTGCTTCATCCAATAGATCAACCAATTTAACGGTACCACCGCTGCGGGTTTTAAACGGTTTACCATCTGCGCCGTTCATGGTGCCAAAACCTAAGTGTTCTAGGCGCGTTTGCTCGCTCGCAAATCCAGCTTTATGAGCAAGGGCAAATACCTGGTTGAAGTGCAGCGCTTGGCGTTGATCAACAAAGTACAATACACGGTCCGCTTGCAGCTGTTGTGCGCGGTAACGAATCGCCGCCAAATCGCTCGTTGCGTATAAGAAACCCCCACCGGCCTTACGGACTATGATAGGAAGAATATCGCCTTCTTTGTTCTTAAATTCGTCTAAGAAGACGCATTGCGCCCCTTGGTCTTCGGTTAATAATCCCGCTTTATCAAGCTCATCAACAATGGCTTGTAGATCATTATTATAAGCACTTTCACCACGAACATCTTTAGCACTTAAGCTAACGTTTAAGCGCTGATAGAGAGCTAAGCAGTGTTCGAGGGATATGCTATTGAATTCAGCCCACAATTTATTGCAGTATTCATCACCGGATTGTAATGCCACAACCAGTTCTCGAGCGCGGGTCGCGAAGGATTCTGCTTCATCAAAGCGCTGTTTTGACGCGCGGTAAAAGCCTTCTAGATCGGCCAAATCAAGGGCTTCACCATTATTTTGCTGCTCTTCCATATAGGCCAGAAGCATGCCGAATTGAGTGCCCCAATCCCCAACGTGGTTTTGACGGATGACGTTATGGCCTTGAAATTCAAGGGCACGCACGACGGCATCACCAATAATACTGGAGCGTAGGTGGCCAACGTGCATCTCTTTAGCCAGGTTGGGTGAGCTGTAATCAACGACTATGGTTTGAGCTTGAGAGGTTGTTTTAATACCGAGATGGCTATCGCTTAATGCCAAACTTACTTGTTCTTCTAACCAAGCATCGTTAACAAAAAAGTTGATAAAGCCTGGGCCAGCAATTTGAGTATCTGTTATACGAGGGTCAGCTGGTAGGGCAGCGATAATTTTTTCCGCTAAGGCTCTTGGGTTCATGCCAGCAGGCTTGGCCAGCATCATCGCAATGTTACAAGCAAAATCCCCGTGGCTTTTATCCTTGGTATTTTGAATGGCGATGCGCGGGTTAACGTCCTCAGCAAGAATGCCTTGCTGTTTAAGTGTCTCTAGGGTTTTTGACAATAATGCTTCGACAACCGATTTCATGCTGCTACCTTTGTTTGCTCACTCGAGCCCGCTGTAAATTTCTGAGGGCAGATTTTACGCGAAGCAAAGGGCATTGTCTTGGCTAATATTAATCGCTTATGCCTAGCAGCCTTACGATCCTAGTTGTTCAAGTGAGCTTGGCTTACAAAGGTATTTACGTTTTGATGCACTGCGTAAGCATTTGCTGCAAATATATTCAGGTTCGGTGACCATACGCTGGATGCGTTCCACTTCGCGTATTATGTCTTTCTTTTTGATTTCACATAAAGTCATGATGATAACAAGGGTGTCAATGAAGTTGAGTTGATTATAACTCATAATCATTCGCATTTGTAATTGTGATTGTAATTGAAAGTTATCCGTCATGTGGGTGTCTAATGAGTCGATCTGTTATAGTATTTTCTGATCATAATAAAGTGAGGAGAGTAGGTGTGATTAAGGATGATTCAAAGCGTCAATTGCTGACCCGTTCATTACGTTTAGCGGCTCTCTTAGCCTTGCCTAGTTGGGGGATGCGGTCGTCCTTCGCCGATGAGTTTGAAGATTATAAGTTGGATCTCAATAAAGGCTTATTTCAGCAAGCGAATGAATTTTCTCAATATAAAAAGAAGTATCAAGCGGCCTATCGTGCTTACCAAGCAGAGATTGTTCAATTCTGGTCAGAGGTTGAGGTTTCAGGTCGTAAGACCTGGGTTGATTATAGCCCCGCCATGGATGTGAAACGGGTCGTCGATTTTAATAAAAATGAAATTCGAATATCGATACAAGGGGATGCGTTAAAGGGCTTTTCCCCCGCAGATACTGAGCGAGAAATTTTAGCCACCTTAATGGCCGATATTGATCAAGCTTATCGGACAGACCCCATACTCAGTAAGACCATAGGGCCTAAGCCTCCGGGCAGTAATATCTCTGTTTTAGGGATTGCTGCCGACATGGCAAAAAGCATGAGAAACCGTGCTAGCTTGCAGCGTAAGCCTGGTAAGCAAGGGCAGATGTTAACGATAATAGCAAAGTTCCCTGATAATAGTTTAGCCAAGCGTGCTTATGGCTATGTTGCTGAAGTTCAAAAGGCCGCATCACGCTGGCAGGTTCCTGCGCCTTTAGTTTTGGCGGTTATTGATACCGAATCGTCTTTTAATCCAATGGCTAGAAGTCATGTGCCGGCTTTTGGTTTGATGCAGATAGTCCCTAAATCAGCCGGTAGGGATGCCAGTCGATTGGTATTTGGGCGCGAGCGATTATTGACCGGAGTCGACTTGTATAATCCAAGTACTAATATTCAGCTAGGGGCTGCTTATCTTCACCTATTAGACAGTCGTTACCTTAAAGGTATTAAGGATCCTAAGAGTCGCCAGCTATGTGTGATTGCGGCGTACAATACCGGCGCAGGGAACGTGGCCTGGGCTTTTACGGGTACTAAATCTATCAAAAAAGCCTTACCGTTAATTAATCGCCTCAGCTCGAAGCAGGTATACGCGCATTTGCGCAGTAATTTAAAGTATAAAGAGGCAAGGGAGTATGTGCAAAAAGTGACCCGAGCATTACCCTTGTATTCTTATGCCTAAGGGAACTATTAAAGGTGCTACAAAGGTGAAAGCTGGCTTATTTCGCCTATTTACACAGCAATATACTAGGCGGCATACTATTTCCATATTGAGGAATTATTCAGGGAAGGGGAGTAGGACTATGCAGGATTATTATCATAAAAAAGCGAAGGAATGCGAGGCCGTAGTGACTCAGCTGCAGCACAAGATCGAATGTATGAAGGCTGAAGATGCCCACAGTCTTCAACAGCAGATGGCTAAGGTACGTCGCGAGATGGCAAATTATAAGGCGGCAGTCGCCGCCTGTAAGGACTAAAATTGATTACTGAATGTCAAAAATAGCACCCTTGTGTAGACCTTCAAAGGCTTTCACTGTGATGCTATTTTTGGGGTTCTCATCGTGCAGTTTTCGGGCTATATGCGCCGCAATGCATTCAACTGTGGTATCTGAGTTCATTAGATAGCATACCCGAGCTGGCAGAGTGAGTTCGAAGTGCCCTTGGGGCGCGTCGTAGGCAAAGTACATTTGTTGATTATCTTCGTCTACCTTGACGAGATCTTCTTCACTACCAATATAAATATCTGCCCAGCGTTCCGCCCAGTTGCTCTCTAGGTCATGGTCGCGCTCGCCATCGCACCAGATTTGAATCTGTGATCTATGTCCGTGGGCAATACGTTGGCAGTTGCCATCATGTTTTTTAAGGCCGTGACTGTAGTGGTAATACGCAGAGCTAATATCTTCCGCTTCAAAGTTAAGCTGGATATGCTCAAGGTTATCGGGAAAATGGCTAGCAAGCTGTTTCAGTGACCATTGGGATACTGTTTGCTCATTAATCTTTTTAGCATCGATTAAGGCCACGGCCTCTAAAGGGGCATCCATGGTTAATATGCTGTCTTTAGAGAAGCTCCAGCTAAGGGTGATACGCTCATTGTGTATTTCGTAGCTTAAGCGTTGCGAGTTAATAGGCACCAATAATCTATGATCCAGTTGATCGTCTAGCCAGTTACGCAGTATTTTTTTGACCTGGCCAAAATCCCAAATCATGCTGGTTTTATCTAATCCGCCATCAAGCAATACCGATGCTAGCCAGGTTTCGCCGACTAAACCACGCTGGTCATCCAGGTAGCTAAAATCTACATTGGTAAGGTTGTCGACAAATAATTGCATGAAATTCTCTTGGCTTATATTTAAAGCTGAGCATTCTACCTGAAGTTACCCTCTCAGCGTAGCATCAGATGCGACTGTTGCTGAATTTTTTGTTGAATATCAGTGTTATACTGTCAAGTTCAAAAAACATTTTTAGGAAAAGACCGTCTTATATGAAATTTCTCAATTTGGAAGATTTTGATCGCGCTTGGATTTTTCGCCATAAAGACCTGCCGTTAGCTGATGCCGTGAAATCGACCATAAAGCCTTATACCGAGGCTGTTTCGAACCAATTGTGGAATCAATATATCAGCCAATCCTCTGGCCATCCCTCTCAATTTGGTAGTGCGGATTGGCCAAATAAGAGTGCTACCTGGCTGGAAAAAGCTGATTGGCAGCAAGCTTGGGAAGCCGAGAATAATGACTTGCCTGAATTATTACTACAGCATATTGATTGGGATGATAATACCAATGTCTTGTTTTTCTATGATAGTGATCGCGTCATAGAAACCAGTTGGAAAACGTTTAAGTTAAGCTGGAAAAACTTTTTATTCTTTGATGATGGCCCAATTTTATTAGGTAAAAAGCGCAAGCAGGCGGTGCAATTCAATCAAGATGGTAGCTTTAGTATAGGCAATCGTCCTGCGTGATGAAGTATCCCAATATTTATTACAGCGCGCTATGGATGCTTGGGGCAATCTTGGCGTTTTCATTAACGGCAATTGCCGGTCGAGAGGCGACTCATGGGCTCAATCAACAATCTATCAGCGTTTCTCAGCTGGTATTTTTTAGAAATATTGTTGGCTTATTGTTAGTCAGCTTGCTCATCGCTCGTTACCCTCAAAAGCAGGGTCGACCCTTAGATATCACCTTGTTCAAGCTTCATTTTGGGCGCAATAGCGCGCATTTTTTTGGCCAGTGGTGCTGGTTTTTTGGTCTATCAATATTACCACTGGCACAAGTGTTCGCGATTGAATTTACTGTGCCTATTTGGACGGCTATATTTGCGTCTTTAATATTAGCGGAGAAAATTAGTGGGCTTAGGCTGGTGGCCATAACCTTGGGTTTTGCTGGGGTATTGATTATTTTAAGACCTGGTTTTGTCACCATTCCTGATGCGGCTTGGGTAGTATTAGTGGGCGCTATTGCTTATGCCTTATCCCATACCCTGACTAAGCGCTTATCGGCTCACGCGAGTGCCTTATCGATTCTGTTTTATATGCACATTATACAGTTACCACTGGCTTTGCTATTGGTATGTTTTGATTTTGCGTGGCCCCAAGGCATTACTTGGTTGTATGTGGTTATCACGGCGCTGGCGGCTATGGCGGCTCATTATTGTATGGCGAAAGCGCTTTCACATGGTGATGCTATGGTGGTTATGCCAATGGACTTTTTACGTCTGCCTTTGATCGCTCTGCTGGGTGTGCTTCTCTATGGTGAAGGTATGGATATCTGGCTATTAGTCGGCGCTTGCGTGATGCTGGTCGGTAATATGCTGGCTTTAAAAGAAAAACCAGCGAATTAAAATAGATCAGTTATTTCTTTTTGCGCTTTTTCTTAGGATAGAATGGCGCTTCCCCTTCGGGTCTAGAGCGAAAACGTCTATGCATCCATAAATATTGCTCTGGATGGATGCGGATGAAGGTTTCTAATTGTTTATTCAAGCGCGTTGCTGCGGTTAAATCATCCTCTTGCTCTATGCCTTCAAAGATGGGGGAGAAGCGTATGCTATATACCCCGTTGTCTTCGCGCATCTGACTGACCATCAAGGTGGTCGCACCGGTTTCTCGTGGTAATGCCATGGCGGTTTTTAAGGTAGCCGTTTGGATGCCAAAGAAGGGGGCAAATATTGAGCGTGGAGCCCCAAAGTCCTGATCATAACCATACCAAACAGTATTACCCTGTTTAATAAATGCCATCATGTCTTTTAATTGATGCTTGCTGAATTTTTCATGGCGGTAGTTCATGCGGCGGCGCTCAATGACCGCATCAAATAATGGGTTGTCATTCGGGCGGTACATATAGTTGAATTTGAATACGCTATTAACCATAGGTCCAGCCAGATCCATGATGCTAAAGTGTCCACCAAAGAGAATTACGCCTTTCCCCCTAGCTTCAGCTTCTTTTAAATGCTCTAAGCCATGGATTTCCAGTTTATCAAGAATGGGCTTGTGATTACCCCACCAAGCTATGGTTGTTTCAACCATGCCTTTCATATTAGCGATGAAAGACTGGCGCACCAGTTCTTCTCGTTGCTCTGGGGTGAGTTCAGGGAAGCAGGCATTGATATTCGCGCGCGTAATCTGCAAACGACTGCCACCTTGCTTATACATTAACAAGCCTAGCTTAGTCCCTAACCACATCTTGCCGCGGTAAGGTAATAACGACATGAGGTACATTAGGCCTATGCCTAGCCAGGTTGGCCAATATCTGGGGTGTAGGAATTGGCGGTAATAGTATTCTTTAGGAATGGTACGAGACATGAGTTCTTGTTCGATTATTAGCAGATAAGGTTGATGATTCTATTCTATATCGTATAAAACTTAAAATATTAGAAAAAAACTAACGGCAGAAAATTTCAAAAAAATGCTTGCAAATGTATCTTGCCTTAAAAAACAGTAACTTAAAAAACATCCGTTTATCGGTTCGAAAGTAAGTGAAAAAATCAATAGAAAAGCTAAATAAAAAGCACTTGATTTTAGCGCTTAAATCGCAGAAAGTGCGCGTCCTTTTTAGCACTCTCTGATTTGATCTAATGTATCTGAGAGGCGTATTTTGAGTATTTTTAGATGAATAACGCGTTAACCGAACAACAAATGCAATCTGTCGCCAAGATGAATGAAGAAGCACTTTATCGCTATTTTATTGAGCAAACGGTGGCGCATAAACAAGTTTGGGGTTTGCGTGATGAAGATGGCTTTGTGCAGTTGGGAACACAAGAGCAGGTCTGCTTACCGGTTTGGCCACATGCAGAGCTAGCGCGTCAATGTGCGATGGATGAGTGGGAGGGCTGTGAGGCCGTTGCCATTCCAGTAAAGTTATGGGCAAGCCAATGGTTGGCTAATATGAATAAAAAAGGCGCTTGGTTAACGATATGTCCAAGTGAGTACGACATGTGCTTGGTCTGTGAGCCTTTGGAGGTTCAGCGAGATACCTTGTGCGCTATGCCAGTAGCGAATGATATTAGCCACTAAATATAAAAAAGCCTGCATTACTCAGGGAAAGCGAGTAATGCAGGAAAACTTGCAGTCATTATCAAATATATCGGTAAAGCTTACCCATGCTCAGGGCTGTCTTGATTAAACAAGGCGTCTGTTTTGCCTTTAAATGCTTGGCCGAATAGCTCTTTATTGCGCGCGACTAGGTGGCCTAATTCTTCATTTTGCTGATCGCTTAAATCCGTCATATTTTGACCAATGAAGTAACTAACAGCTTCCGCTAATTCCAGCAGCTTATCGTATTCATCCGCTTCTTTTTTGCTAATAAAGGTTTTGCTGGTATCTCTATCTGACATAAATAACGTCACCACTGCCATGGGATTACTCCTAAAAAGTACTGTATGGGTGAACAGTATTCGCTTAGTGTCTTTGAGTCAAGCGCAGGATTGTATTTAATCCTGATTTAAACAAGGTTATTATCTGGCCAGGTTTCACAGATTTTAAATATGTAAGGTTGATTCATGCTATTTGAGCAGGAAATTTTCATTAATACAGTGTGTTTGATTTGGTTTTTTGCTTGCTGGGTTGGTTATACTTTTTATGCGCGGCAAAAAGCGACGAGTCAATCGTGCTTAGCATCTGAGTTGCATAAGTATCGAGAATACTGGATGCGGCGTGTTATGTTGCGTGATGTGCGAGTAGGGGATGCGGCCTTATTTGCCAATTTAGAGCGTAATGTGAGTTTTCTTGCATCCACCTCTATTCTGATTTTAGCGGGCTTATTGACCGTCTTTACGGTCACCGATGAAATCTCGGTTTTAGTGACTCAAATCCCTTTTGCTAGCCATACCAGTCCTCTCTCGATACAGCTGAAGGTGGCGCTATTATTAGTGATTTTTGTTTACGCCTTTTTCACATTCACCTGGTCCATGCGCCAGTATGGTTTCTGTTCCATTATGCTAGGGGGAGCGCCTATGGTAGAAGAAGAAGGTGTGACTGCGATGGAAAGAGAGCGCTATGCCTTTTACGCCGCTCGTGTGATTGATCTGGCTGGGCTTAGTTATAACCATGGCTTGCGGGCTTATTATTTTGCTTTGTCGGTACTGGCTTGGTTTGTCAGTCCTTATCTGTTTATTTTAGCCAGTGGCTTTGTGGTCGCGGTCTTGTATCGACGAGAGTTTGAATCTCGATCATTGCGGGCGCTAAGGCACAAGGATGGGGCTAATGAACATCCTATTAATCTTTAGTCAGAGAATATAAAAAAAACGCCCATCAGGTGATGAGCGTTAAAATGTGCAATATGATTAGTAAACCATGAGTAAAAATTAGACTAGGGTTGGCTTGAAGTCTGTTGCATTAATGCATCTGAATGTAAAAAAATGTCTCTAAAGTCCTTGAGTGAGCAAATTTAGCCGTCTTCTTTAGCTACTTTTTCCTTTGTTTGCTGTTATTATCGGACAATCTTTTTTCTGCGTGGTGGAACGTTTGTTATTAGCTCTGTTCCAACTAGCCACAAAGACTTTATGTATATTTGGAAGTTAATAATGCGGTTGTTTTCGAGATCAGTTCTTTTTATTTCAGCAGTGTCTATTTTAGCGGGCTGTAGCGGTAGTAATAAAGGCAGTAGCAATACCTCGAATATTGAGGGTTGGGTCGGAGCGCAAGGCTTTAATAATGCGCAAGTTGTGGTTAATCAGGTAGCCGAATCCGGTCAGGTTGCGGTCGATACCGATGGTATTTATTTTGGCTTGCGCGAATCAAGCGATGCTAATGGTCGTTTTACCGCAGCGGTAGCGAACGATGAAACCTTGTTATTTATTGCTCGGGGGCAGATCGAAAACGTTGATAAAGATAGAAATAACTTAGCGACTAGCAGGCAGTGCTTAGTCGCTGCAGGCTGCACCATCAACGGCCAGGATTATGCTTTCGCTAGTTATTACCCCACGAGCTCGGGTTTTGAATGGCGCAGCACGAGTTATACGGTAAATGATGGCAGCCGTAATAATGTTAACCCCATTACTACGTTAGCCACTGCTTACGCCTATCAATTTGATGTATTGAATTACCCAGATAAGGGTGGTTTGGCAGAAAATCAAACCTTCACAGCGTACGACGTAGTACTCGCCAACTCGCAAGTCTCTAACTTGTTAAATATCAGTGATATTATTGGTGATGTGCCGGCTAACCTAAGCAAGCTCAATAATTTCAGCAATAATACCTTAGCTGTACGTAATCAGATTCGCTACGGGGCGTTAATTGCGGCCATACAGCAGCAAGAGTTGGCGTATTTAGCGGCGCATAATCTGCCCACCGATGACGATTTTGTGAGTGTATTAGCGCAACAGTTCGCCGCCGATGTGGGTCAATTTTATAACCACAGTCCAAGCCAAGAGCGAGTCTTAACCTTAGAGGCCCTGTATCAAACGGCTCACGATAACCTGTCATCCTTGCTCGCAACTATCAATAATGTGCAAGCTAATGCCGCCGCTACTCAGGTTGTGGCAGAGTTCGCATCACAAATCACAGAGATACAAGCAAAAGCCGCTGATAGTAAAACCGCTGCCAGTGCCGACGAGCTGGCTTTGTTATTGACCGCCTCAGAGATTGAGAGCTTTGATCAAGGGTTGGAAAAAACCAAGTTATTTGTTAATTCATTATTAGAGTATCAGCAAACATTTTGGCAATCGGGTTATAAATCAGAGCTGGATGAGTATGCAGTGCTGTTGAAAACCCTCGGCGATAAGCACAAGGATAACCTGAATGCCTTAGTCGCTGAATTCGCTCATATTCAAGATTATTATGTGACCTGCATTTTAGGGGAGAAAGACTGTGCTACCCGTTTCTCCGCTTTGGAAAGTCGTAAGATCAGTTTTGATAGCAACTCTAAAGTGCTGAAGTTGAATAATGGATCTGGCGCTGTAATTACGGTTGAGCAAAAGATTGCCGACCTGAATACTCAAGATACTATTGATAACCCAACCAGTTCTAACGCTATGGATGTATTTATTACTGGTGAATTAGAGATTAATAACCTGGTATTGACCCTTGATCATGACCTAGATAATAGCCTTGAGAAAATCGAAGTGCCTTCGTCAATGCGGTTATATTATTCAGACAAGGTATCGAGCATTGAACCTGAGCGTACTATTCAAGGGTATGAGTTAATTTGGGGTGAATTTCAGCTGTATGATAAAACTAAAATAGATAGCGCAACGGAAACTGAATTAAGTGGTGCGTTTAGAATCTTATATCGTGGTGTGCAAGATCCACAAAATACCAATGAGCCTAATAATTCAGAGTTGCGTTTCAATATTGAAGAGTGGGTTTTGTCATCTTCGATTAGCGATCAAGTTGATGATGACGCAGGCAGTGACCGCGAAAGAACAACGCTGGTGATTACCGCCAGTTCATCCAACCCAGATGACTTTTACCCGAGTAAAAGGCTAGCGAGTTTTAATGGCTTTTTCAGTCCTAACGAGGCCCACCCGATCAATGAAGCAGAAACGGGCTTATTAACCTATCAGATAGGGCAAGAGACTGTGCCTTCTGGTAATACCAACAAAACCGTGAAAACCATCGATTTTATTAATTCATTGGATAAAGATATTCGCTATCGCTTTTACCCTGATGAAAGAGTTGAAGATAAGTTAGACAGTGATGGTGATGGTAATATTAATGAAATCGTTGATATGCACCGCATCGAAGAGTGCGAGCTAGATGCGAGTGGTAAGGTGACTCGTTGTGGGCCAAAAACCAAGGTATATAGCAAGGGTAATATGCAAAAAACCATTAACGACTTGTGGGAGCTCGGCCTGTTTCAACGCCTAAACGTTGCTGGTCGGGGTACCTACTTTGTTGATTTTGGGACGCAAACCGACGCGAATGGCTGTCTGGTATTGCAGCCCCTAGAAGAAGGTCCGGTAGTATTAGATGGGCGCTTAATCGAGCAGCAGGTATTAGGCTTAGATAGGGTGCGTTTATTCACGGAAATCACTCTTGAAAATGACCAACTAGTTGATCTACCCAGAACCTTGCTTGATCTGACTGTGGTGGCGCCAACCATTGATAAGTACCGTATCAATGCCGCTTTATCCCATAACTATGCAACCACGACGTCGGACTCAAATGGGATTATTTTGGGGGTTGGTAATACCGTCAGTGCCTTAACAGTGGGTTACGATACCTCAGCTGATTTTAAAAATGCCGGTAATTTATCCATCGCCAAAGGTGGGGTCGTATTGACGGTGGGTGGTAAAACCGTGACTGAGAATCAAGATATCACGGCTTTCTTATCACAAAGCTATGACCCTAGTACGGTGCATTACAAGATTATTGAGGATGAGCAAGGCCAGGCTGATCGCTGCGTATTATCCACGGGAACAAACTACGTTAAAAATCCTAATGATGTAGAGCAGGTATTTAATCTTAATTACCGTGATGTTGTTTACGCTACGGCGCGTCCAGAAGGTATTGATGGCCTTTGGACCATACGTTACCTAGATGGCAGTTGGTTGATTCCTGCCAATAATACGAGTGGTAACTGATCTTGATCATAAGGATTAAATTAATTGTTCTCTATTGTCTCTTTGGCATTAACATACAGGTTCATGCCGAAGAATATGAAGCAGACCCCTGGCAGGGGTTTAATCGTACTATTTTTGAATTTAACGAAACCCTTGATCAATATGTCGCCAAGCCAGTCGCTCAGGGGTATCAGGCGATAACGCCTGATTTCCTTGATACTGGGATTAGTAATTTCTTTTCCAATCTAGAAGACGTCTTGATTGTGGTTAATGATGTTTTTCAGCTTAAGCCCATACAAGCGTTATCCGATACTGGGCGCTTTGTCATTAACTCAACCATTGGTTTGCTGGGTTTTTTTGATGTCGCAAGCCATATTGGTTTAATGAAGCATGACGAAGATCTAGGACAGACACTGGGTTATTGGGGAGTCGGGGCTGGGCCTTATGTTATGCTGCCGGTATTAGGGCCGAGTAATGTCAGAGATGCGTTTGGATTGGCGGGGGATTCGTTTTCGGGTCTAGGTTATACCGCTATTGCCGGTACCAATGCTCAAATAGGCGGTCTATGGCTATTGCGTAATATTGATGCTCGAGCGGACTTAATCGCTTCTGAGGGCTTAGTGACGGGTGAGCGTTATACCTTCTTTCGTAGTTTTTACCTGCAGCGCAGAGCGTATTTAATTGCTGATGGTGTCGTGGAGGATGAGTTTGAGGATGAAGAATCTTTTGACGATTATCTAGAAGAGGATTTTCTAGATGAAGACTTTCTAGAAGAAGATTATCTAGATGAAGATCTATAATTATTGCACTGTACTGGGGTTGCGAGTATCGTTCGCTGAGAATAAAAAAACCACAGACGTTTTAAATTGGGGTAGTTGATGAAAGCTCGCGTGCTGGTAATTGATGATGAAGCTATGGTGCGCGAAAGCATAGTTGCTTACCTAGAGGATAGTGGTTATCAGGTAGTTGCGGCTAATAGTGGTCAATCCGGCTTGGATGCGCTGCAGCAGCAAAATATTGATCTGGTTCTTTGTGATTTAAGAATGCCCAATCTTGATGGCTTGCAAGTTCTTAAGCAGGTTAAAGAAAGAAATCAGCAAACCCCTTTTATCGTTGTTTCCGGTGCTGGCGTCATGGACGATGTTGTGCAAGCGCTGCGTCTCGGTGCCAATGATTATTTGGTTAAGCCTATTATCGATATGGTGGTGCTTGAGCACTCAGTGCAAAGAAACTTAGACCTAGTCGCTTTAGAGCGGCAAAACAAGAGCTATCGTGACCATCTTGAAAGTGCTAATCGTGATTTACGCGCTAGCCTAGATGAATTGCGTAGTGACCAGCAGGCTGGGCGCCAGGTGCAAATGAAAATGTTGCCTGAACCGATCCACGATGAAACCTTGCATTTCTCCCACATCATAAAGCCCTCATTGATGCTCAGTGGTGACTTCCTAGATTATTTCCCTTTAGACGCTAAACATTATGGATTTTATATCGCTGATGTTTCAGGTCATGGGGCTTCTTCTGCATTCGTGACTGTGTTGCTTAAGAACTTAACTTATCGACTCAAACGTAATTTAAAACGGGGGTCAAGTGATGACCTGTTTCATCCCGTAAAAGTGTTGGAGAGAATTAACCAAGAGTTACTCGATACTGAATGTGGTAAGCATTTAACCATAGTCTATTGCGTATTAAACCTTGATACTTTGGCATTAAATTATAGTATTGGCGCTCATTTCCCTTTGCCTATCTTGTTTAGTGGTGGCAAGGCCCAATATTTAGAAGGAAGAGGGATGCCCGTAGGCTTGTTTAGAGATGCTCAATACAATGCCTATCAGTTGCAATTACCCAAGCAATTTACCTTGTCTATGTTCTCAGACGGTATTTTAGAATTATTAACACAGCCATCTTTGGCGCTAAAAGAAGAATATCTGCTAAACCTAATAGAAGGGCAAGCAGGTAATCATGAATCCATCATGCAGGCGCTCTCATTGACGAGTGATGAGGATGTACCTGATGATGTGGCGTTAATGACAGTAGTCGGGATTTAGTATGGATCCAGGTAAAATAGAAGTAGCCAATAAAAATGGCGTTTATGTTATCAAGTTAAGTGGGGATGTAAGGCTTAACTTGTGCTCTGCGTTAGAAAGCTATCTCGATCAGATGTTCTTAGATAGTCAATTTGAGCTTGTGCTCGTTGACTTATCTGAAGCCGATGGCGTAGATAGTACAACGCTTGGCCAGTTAGCGAAAATATCCATCGTCAGCCAAGATAAATATGGTTTAGTACCGACTATTATTTCCCCGCGCGAAGATATTACTCGCATTCTTCTTAGTATGGGATTTGATAAGGTATTTTATATTATCGGCGAAATGCCAGCGCAGGTCTCTGATTTGGATGAATTAAGCTGTGAGCAGCTTGATGAAGAAGAAATGCGTAAAAAAGTGATTGCCGCTCATGAGATTCTTATTAGCTTAAATGAAGATAATAAGAATGCCTTTCAAGAGCTGGTTGATTGCTTACAAAGTAAAGAATAATACCCTAGGGGGGTTATGTGAAGGTTAAGCAAGCTGCGGTAATCGGTGGTGGTAGTTTTGGCACCGCCATCGCGAGTATATTAGCAATGAATGGCATCCAAACTCGCCAGTGGATGCGTAATAAAGATGTGGCCCATGCCATTAATACAGATCATGAAAATCCTCAATACTTGCCTGGTGTTAAACTTGATGAAAGGCTACAGGCGAGTACCGACCTAGCCGAGGTTATTCAGGGCGCAGAGCTGATTTTCGTCTCTGTTCCTAGTAAGTCCTTTCGCACGGTAGTACAGCAATTCAAGCCATTATTAAGCAAAGGCCAGTGCTTAATCAGCACCACCAAAGGCATTGAGCCCGACGGCTTTAATTTAATGAGCCAGATACTTGAGAATGAGTGCCCTAGGCATCCTATTGCGGTATTAAGTGGGCCGAATCTAGCAAAAGAAATCGGCAATAAACAGTTAACAGCAACCGTAGTCGCTAGTTCTGATGGTGTTTTAAGGGCGGCGGTGCAAGAGGCTTTAGGCTGTGAGTACTTTCGTGTTTATGCCTCTGACGACATCTATGGTGTTGAATTAAGTGGTGCCCTGAAGAATATCTATGCCATAGTCTCGGGCTTTATTGCGGCGCTCGGTATGGGGGAAAATACCAAGAGTATGATCATTACTCGCAGTCTGGCCGAAATGAGTCGTTTTGCTGTGGCTCAAGGTGCAAACCCATTAACCTTTTTAGGCTTAGCAGGGGTTGGTGATCTCGTCGTGACCTGTATGTCGCCAATGAGTCGTAATTATCGAGTTGGTTATGCTATTGGAGAAGGGCGCAGCTTGGAAGAAGCCGTGGCCGAGCTTGGAGAAGTCGCTGAAGGCGTGAATACCTTACGCTATATCAATCAGCAATCAGACACGCTAGGTATCTATATGCCTTTAGTAAAAGGTGCGTATGCGGTATTGTTTTCTCAGGTTGACCCTAGGTTAGTAGCAAAAGAATTAATGACAGGTGAAAACACAACGGATGTTGAATTTACCTTAGCTAAAACAGATATTGGAGTATCTTCATGAGTGATATAAAGCAAACTATTCAATCGGATGCCTTTTGGCTGAGAACGTTATTCATCATTCTATTCTCGGTTGTGTATCGTATTCTCGACCTAGTGGTTTTATTTTTAGTGGTGGTGCAATGGGGGTTCTCTTTGACGACCGGCCAGGTCAATCCAGCGCTGGAAAAATTTAGCGACCAGCTAGCCAACTATATTGCTCAAATAGTGCGTTATGTAACGGGAACTGCTGATACCAAGCCTTTTCCATTTACTGATTGGCCAGCGTCCTCTGAGGAAATTTCAGACTTGTCTAGGCAGTCGTAGTGAAGCTCTATTTAATGCGCCATGGTCAAGCGGAGCCGAGCGCAGCGAACGATAGCCTGCGCCAGCTGACGGAGCATGGACAGAAACAGGCGCGACAAGCGGCTAGCTGGCTGGCTAAGACGGTTCAAGGCCCCGTCAGCTTGTGGGTCAGCCCTTATGTGCGTACGCAGCAAACGGCAACCCCCATAGCCCAGGCCTTGGCTATCGATATTATTAATCACCATGGTTTGATGCCAGATAAGTCTGCGCAGCAAGTAATCGATGAGTTAACTCACCAGCCGCAAGATATAATACTCGTAACACACTTGCCTTTGGTAGGGCATTTGGCCTCTCTATTAATAGAGGGTAGGGTATTTGATCAATCTTGGTCACCCGCAGAAATATGGCAGTTACAAGGAGAGGTATTTGCCGCGGGTTGCTTAGAGGTTTTAGAAACCTGGTATCCTATGGATGGCAGCCAATCATAGCATGAAAGATATTCTCCATTTTTCCCACGCCAACGGCTTCCCCGCGGGCAGCTATAAAACCTTATTTTCATACCTAGAAGATGAATTTCAAATCGGCACGATTGATCGTTTAGGTCATCATGAAGATTATCCCGTGACGGATAACTGGGCCTATCTAGTACAGCAATTAATCGATGAGCTTGAAGTCAGCTATCAGCAGCCTGTATATGCCGTAGGGCATTCCTTAGGGGGGCTACTGAGTATGATGGTTGCCGCTCAGCGCCCTGATCTGGTGAAAGGGTTAATCATGCTCGATGCACCCTTTCTAACACGGTTTGAGTCGAAAGGGTTAAGCTGGGTTAAACGCTTAGGATTAATCGATAAAGTCACCCCAGCAGGCAGAACCTTAGGGCGTCAAGAACAGTGGGATTCATTGGCTCAGGCAGAAGAGTACTTTCGCCAGAAAACGTTATTTAAGGCGTTTGACCCTCGTTGCTTAAGCGATTATGTCGCTGGTGGTACGGTAGATATTGGTGAAGGCAAGCGCCAGCTGCATTTCGATCCTGCGACAGAAATCTCAATATATCGCACAGTACCGGATAACCTGCATAAAACCCCAGCCCTACAGATGCCCGCTGCGGTTTTTGCGGGTAACTGCAGTGATGTCTTTAAAAAGCAGCACGGGGCAAGGATGCAGCGTCAATTAGGAATGAGGGTCGAATGGGTTGAGGGTGGGCACATGTTTCCTTTGGAGCAACCACAACTGACGGCTGACTTAATTAAGCAATATATTGCGGCTTGGAAAGCAAGCGAGTAATAAGGTATCTAAATGACACTTGAATCGACCCCTTTATGTCGAGATGAAAAACTCTTACTCTCATCCGGTGAGCTGGCTTTGCAATATTGGGGGGATGAGAATAAACCCTTGATCCTATGCCTTCATGGTTGGTTAGATAATAGCGCCAGTTTTCATCTATTAGCTCAGCGGCTAATGAAGGATTATCAGTTGTTATTAGTGGACTTGCCTGGGCATGGTTTATCCGACCCATTAGCGGATGGGGCGCACTATTATATTTGGCAAAATATTGAAACCTTGTATGAAATCATGCAGAAACTTAATATTGAGCGGGTTAATCTATTAGGTCATTCAATGGGTGGCGTGGTGGCGAGTTTATTTGCCGGCACATTTGCCGCTAAGGTTAACTCCTTAGTCTTGCTTGATTCTTTAGGACCATTGGCGTCATCGGCTCAGCAAACCCCTAGTCAGCTAGCCAAAGCGATTATCGATTCACAGAAGCTTGGCTCTGGCTTAAGAGTATTTGCTGATGTCGAACAGGCTTTAAGCGCGCGCAAAAAATCCTCACCCGAGATGACGGATGACGCCTTACGTCCCATTGTTAAACGTAATCTTATCAAGGTCGAAGGTGGTTATAGTTGGCGCACGGATAAGCGTTTAAGGCACAGCTCTAAAGTTCGCTTAACCGAAGATCAGGTGCAGGTATTTTTAGCAGGGATTTCAGCTAAGGTATTAGTCATCTTTGCCGAGCAAGGCATAGTGCCTAAGCTTTGGTATAAGCAGAGGTTGCAGAAAATACCCAACCATCAAGCCATCACCTTGCCAGGGCATCATCATTTTCATTGTGAAGCTAAAAGTATTGATGCCATAAACCAAGCATTAAGAACGTTTTATGCTGGTTTGAATTGTGCTGATATGAGAGTGATATGAGGGTAATGAAATATTTAGCAATAATATGGGTGAATGTAAGACTCTTTTTACTGCTGTTATTAGCGGGGGTATTAGCCCTCTACCTTTCTTGGTTGGTCAATGCCCAATTGGGTTATGGTTATACTTGGCTTTATCACCTCTATCAAACGGATAAGCATATTGAAAAATATGCACCACAAAATCGTTTTCGCGATGATTTTGAATATACCAGCATCACTCAGCATAAGGCTATGTTTCAAAGTATTGTTGATAGTGTGCATAACGATGGCAAAGGCTTAGAGCAGATTCGTTATCAGGTTAATGGTAAAGCGCATGCGCTATTGCATCAGGCCGAAATAATCCATTTACAGGATGTAGCGGCCTTGATTAATAATATTCATAGGCTTGCGGCAGTCTGTTTTGTTCTGTTTTTAGGCTTGTTTATTTCACATCGGCGCTGGCAGGGTGGGGATATTAATGCCAGTAATAAAGGTATTTTATCCGTTGCCCTGATCCTGCTTGGGATCATAATAGCCGTGTTTTTTGCTTATGGTGCTAAAGAGATTTTTTATCAGATGCATATCTGGATCTTCCCTGAAGATCATCAATGGTTTTTTTATTACCAAGATTCTTTGATGAGTACGTTAATGAAAGCGCCGGACCTTTTTGCTGGCATTGCTATTCAGATTACTCTGTTGGCCATAGTTATAGTTGCCTTTGCTAGCCTATGGGGTAAAAAGCTGTTGAAGCTGAATTAACACGGACAGGAATTAAAAGGGTACAGCGCTGCTGAACGTCATCTCCCGTTGGCTAGTAGGGTGTTTGAATGTCAGGGACTGAGCATGTAGACACAGGTGTTTACTGGCGCTCTGAGAGGCTGTACTGCCATATAGGTTGTCGCCGAGTATGGGGTGCTGCATAGCGTTACAATGAATACGCAGTTGATGAGAGCGGCCTGTGATTGGCATTAATTCAATGCGCGTATTACCTTCTATGTATTCGATCACGCGCCAGCGAGTCAGTGACTTTTTACCGTATTCATAACAAACCATTTGTTTAGGCCTGTTTGGCCAATCGCAGCGCATCGGTAAATTGATGGCACCACTGCTTGGGTATAGGTGGCCAAAAACGATGGCTTGATAGGTCTTTTTAGTTTGGCGGTTTTGAAATTGCTGCTGCAACGATTTTAAGCTGGTCTTATTACGGGCAAATACCATGATGCCGGATGTTGCCATGTCTAAACGGTGAACAATGTGTACTTCTTCAAACTTGAGCGTTAAGCGATGAAATATAGAGTCTAGTTTTTCTGGGCCTCGTCCTGGAACGCTAAGAATATCAGGCTGCTTATTCACGACGATAATATCGTCATCGGCAAAGAGGATGGTAACGGCTGTCATTGTTTTTCTAGTTTAGGGAAGTTATAGGTCATCAATATCTTATTATAGCTGCCATCTTTTTTCATTTCTGCCAGAGTTTTGTTAAACGCTAAGCCTATTTCTTTATGATCAGGTCTTTGCAAGCTGATGGTGGCATGCAGGCCTTGCTTGATCAGGGTGGTTGGGAGAATCTCTAAGTGGTCGGCTATATTTTTATTATTCTTTAAGTTAGTTTCTGCGCTCCAACGATCGATGAGTGCGATGTCGGTTTTTTTCGAAGCAAGGTCACGCAGCATGCCAGTATCGTATTTAAAATAGTTGATCGCAACATGAGGGGCAATTTCATCAAACAATTTGCCGTATCCATAGTCCTTAATCACTCCTAGGCGATATCCACGTTTAGCGATATAGTCTTTAAACTCTTGCGGCGTATTAAAGCTTAACTTGTCTTGCTTGCGCTTAATAATTACCAACTCATTTTCTAAATACGCCTCGGTAAAATAGTGCTCTTTGGCACGAGTTTCGTTATACCAAGAGCCAACCGAAATATCGATGTCTCCTGTACTTAAACCATTACTCACTCTTTGCCACGGCATAAACTCCATCTCTACCTGGTAACCCGCGCGCTCGAATATGGCGGTCACTAGGTTGACGACTAGACCATTAGCGGGTAGTTGATTGCTGATGTAAGGCTCCCAGGTATGTCCAGCCATCTTAAGTTTTGGCGTTTCACTTTTGTATTCAGCAGCGAGTAAAGAAATCGCTTGGGCAAGGCCGTGCTTTTCAATGCTTTGATTAAACTGGTCGCGAAAGCTCTTAACTAGGCTGACACCTTCTATGACGACGTCATAGGTAAGCCACTCGTCTTCTTTAAGAAATAATTTATAGGTGACCTGGATGGCCGGAGCCCCAATACGCTGAATGTCACTGTCTACGGAAGCAGACTTGCCCGTTCTACTGAATCTCGCCTCATCAAAGACAATTTTTTCACCGTTAAACGCTTTGAATGCCCCTGCATAAGTACGGATGACCTTATGTTTGAAGGCGCTGATGAATTGTCTTTTCTGCTCATTGGAGGTTTTCTTCCAATGTTTAGCTAATACCTTTCTAGCCATGTATACATGGTCTACAACCGGCAGTAAAAGTTCATCAACCAGATGCTCAACATAATAGTCGTGACGGGCAATCTTATCTTTGTCGCTAATAAGCCGTGCCGTCATCTTCATAGCGGCTGCTTCTACGACTTCTTTTGGTGGGATCACTTCTTTGCTGGTATTGGCATAAACCTGGCTGGTGGTGAAGCCTAGGATGAACATCATAGTAAGCAAGACAAATCTACTGACTGATTTAAAGTATGATGTCTTAAAGCTTAATGTTTTAATGCTTGGCATTAACTTATCTCCTATTCGCTTAACTCTAATGATTTAGTTTACTATAGTGATGCGGGTGCTACTTGCCAAGCCCATTGACTCAAATCGCTATTTTAAGTTCCTGATTAATAATGCTTTATTAAAATAAGGATCAAGGATTTTTGATGAAAATAGCGACGTCTTTTTCGGGAAAGCTAAGGCTAGCATTAAAAACTTTAGCCAGCCAAGAGAAGGTAGCCTCATTATAAAAACTAATGTGTGTAGGGTCCTGAATATAGTGCCAAGTCTTAAAGCTTTCTTTTGATAACCAGCGCTTAGTCATGATGGCTAAGCAAGCCCCAGGCTTAAGTAATGAGAATAGGCGGCTAAATTCGAGGTGAGGGTTCGCTAAGTGTTCAACGACTTCTGTGCTGGTGACAAAATCGTAATATTGATCTAATAAAAGACTAGGCTGGTGATCGTAATACAGATCATAGTTAGCACAAGAAAAACCCAGTTCGTTGAGCATTACCGATAGCGTAGGGCCGGGGCCTGAACCAAAGTCTAGGCCTTTTGCTGCGGGTGCTAGCTGAGTTATTAAAGGATTAATAAAGCGCTGGAGGAAATTGCGATACCCTAAATCTGCCGGATTATTGATGTGCAAATCATAAATGGATTTTTCCTCATCACAGCTTAATTGAAAGGATTTAGGTACATGAATCAACTGGCATTGATTGCATTTTACATAATCGCGTTTTTTATCACGAAGAAAAAAAACGCAATCAGAAGTTAAGCATAAAGGGCACGAAGCGTCGTACCCTTGTCCATCGATATTAATCAAGGGTAATGCCAAGACTGGATTCTTTTTCACTGCTGGCTAAGGTCTTAAGCGCAATAATGGTTTCACGCTTAGGCTTGGTTGAGGTTAATAAGTCGAAAACCTGTTGTTCAAACTCACTCTGACGCAGTGCAAGTTCAGAGCTTTCTTGACCCATCTCTTCCATAGCCGTGAATAATTGTTGGTTGCTAAGCTGTACCAGATCACAGTCGTTGGCTGTTTCATCTAGCAGAGCATAGCTGGCAGAATATAGGCTTTGGCAGGCTTGTTGGGCCGCCTCAGCACCAAAAGAATCCTGTTCATTTAATAATACGGATTGCCATTGATCAAATTCATTAAAAAAACGCTCTAGGTTATCTAATGATTTCAATTCCCCTTCTAAGAAGGCCCACGTTTTAGTGAGTAACTTGGTATAGGGTTTACTATCTTGCTCTGACATTTCACTGAAGAGAATCACATGGTTACGATTTCTCTCGGCCATAGCGGCGCAAAATGCTGAGCGACGCCATTGTGATAAAGTTTCAAAGTTCATCGTCTAACCTATTTCATTAATGTGTTAACAGCTTGCCGTGGGGGGCAAAATATTGAGTATGGTAAAGCTGTGGCATAGCCCAGCTGCTATCGCTAGGAAGTGCCGCTTCAAAGCGAGTATAAAAATCGTCATAGTTTATAGCGCGAACAAAGACTTGCTCTTCTTCTTCTTGGTTGGCAAAAAAATCTTCCCAGTGGCCTAGGATAAAGTGCTTAGCCTGGCTATTACGCATGATGCCTTCAGGGTAGTTATCAACCTGGTTAAACGAGGCCGGTGTGATGATGGCGATGTCGACCCTTTTTTGATCGGCTTGTCCAAATTGAGGAATAAGGCCTAAAGGTTCTTGGCTCGCCGCGTCTTGATAGAATACACGGTGTAAGATGCTATTATCTGGGCCTAGAAAGTCAATTAGATAGGCTAGGGTTTGTCCTTCTTTCCAGCCAAATGCATGCCAAGGTAATTCTTCAAGGTCTTCTTCGTAAGTCCCTGTCATGATGTTAATGCCCATAAAATGCGGGGCGTGAGTCGATTTTAGCGCCATGAAGCGTATGTTTTTCGCCTTGTTATAAAACCAGCGTCCTGGCTTATCGAGTTCCGCCATGGAGTCATTCAAGGCATGGCGGCGAGATTTATCAATACTAGGGGCTATAGTATGCATCATGGTTTTAGAACCATAGACCTGAGATTGAAGGGCCTTGGTTTGCATGATATAAGGTACGTCCATTAGGTGGTCGTAATGAGCGTGGCCAACCAATATGGTTTCTACATTGCTGACATCGGGTAAGAAGCGGTCAATGAGCTGGTGGTCTGGACTAATAGGCATAAATGGCCCTAACGCCAAGAAGTGAGGGTTGGTAATGGAAGGTGCCGTCATAATAGCCTGATCGCCAAATCTAAATAGGTGACCCCCTACGCCTAGGTATTGAATGCTTAACCCGTTGGCGGGGAATATGGGCTTAATCTCATTAATATCCGGCTGCTGATAAACCTTCATGTTTTTACTGGAACTACTGCAAGCGGTTAGGCTAATAATTAACACCGCAAGGGCGCACTTGATGATGGTCATTTTTATTTTTCTCGTGACTTTATAGGACAGGCTAGCGAAATAGCCAGGCTCGAATTTTATCGGCATATTCTAACAGTGTGATTTCTTAAGGTGTACTTTTTCTTAAAATCTCTAGGTTAAATCCGTAATATGTCAGAAATGAGAACTACAGCACTCGTTTTATGACTGAAGTTACTTAAATGACATTGAATCTTGTCTAGATATCGTATAATTTTTACTCAATTGAGGTGAATACTAATGAAAAGTCAAGCCACATTAAGTTTATTAATCGAGAAAAAAGAGATTTTAAAAGTTACTCCTGACAAACTATCGCCAAGAGGCTGTGAGTTTATGTGCAGTCAGGATCAAATTAATCTCTTTCGCGATAATGGTGAGAATACCGGTCGCTATTGCAGTTTTCAGGTGCGCTTAGGCTTGTACCCTCATTCGGGTCCGTGTCCGCAATATGTAACCGCCAATGGACAGGTTATATCGGTAAGGCGCAGCGCCCAAGATTGTTTTCGAATTGTGCTGAGCTTTGCTGCTGTCAATCAAGATGGTTATCGTTTAATCGCCGAGCATCTATCTGATTCCGTCGTTACTCCGATTAATGCGATACTGGCTAAGAGAGCTTAAATCTGCTTTCTCGGCAAGCTTTACCTTCAGCATGACCTCGAGCTTATAATCACTGCTTATCACTTCCCCTTGTAATTGAGAGACTAGGTATCTGACCTGGTGTTCCTGTGCGAATTGGCAGCGTAAAGCAATCTCTTGTTGCGCCTCAAATTCAATCCATCTTGCTGTCTCTAATACGGCCTTAGTGGCTTGGCTGTAGGCTCGAGCGAGCCCACCGGTGCCGAGTTTTGTGCCACCAAAGTAACGCACGACAATGATGGCGAGATCTGAATACTCAGAGTGATCAATAACATTAAGGATGGGCATGCCGGCGGTGCCACTGGGTTCTCCATCATCACTAAAACCCCGTCGCGCTGATGATGTGGGTCCAAAGCGGAAGCCATAGCAAAAATGGCGAGCATCCGGGTATTGCAGCTTTAAGCGCTGTAACAAGTCTTTAAACTGGTCTTCATTTTGGATATGTTCACAGTAAGTGATAAAGCGGCTGCGCTTTTCAACTAATTCGTAGCTGGCTGGGCTTGCAGGGATTTTATACATAGTGACTATGACTAGTGTGAGCGGCTATTCTTGCAGCAATAGATAACAAATTTAGCATCACTAGCGACTAGCTGAACCTGTTTAAATAACTTCTTTAGGGATGCGGCGTAAGCAAGATGTCGGTTAGCTATAACCAATAGCTGACCTTCTTTCGCGAGCACCTTCGATGCTTGTTTAAACATTCTTTCCGCCGCCGCGGTACTCACCCGGTTACCACTATGGAAGGGCGGGTTGCAAAGAATCGTATCGATAGGCCCTGCAATGCCTAATAACGCATCTGTGTGGTGGAATTCGCCGTGCTGATAACCTCGTGCAGAGAGATTTTGTTCTGCAGCGTTTAAAGCGAGTGCGGAATCATCACAAAGAATTAACTGCAGTGCGGCTGGCTTGCTTAGTTTTAAGACCGCCGTGCTGAGTAGGCCATTACCACAGCCAAGATCAACCACCTTGCCACTAAGGGCTGGCCGTTGTGATAGATGGTGAATAAAAAATCGGCTACCAATATCCATGTGATCCCGAGAAAAAACACCGGGTAAAGCGGCAACTGGCTCATTATCTAGGCCAAGATAACTTTTTAGCGCGGTTATTGGTGGTAGCTTGCTGCCAAGATCAAAGCTCATTAAGCGCGCTTTCTTTTTAATCGGGTATTGTTGGTAGTTGTCGTTGTGAGTTTCTAACCAGTTAAGCCATTTGATCGGGATGTGTTTCGCCATGCCAGCAATGAATACCCGAACCCCTGGCCCGACTTGTATTAAAGCAAGGGATAACCACCAATGCAGCTGATCAAAGGACTTAGGGCATTGAATCCAAAGGCTATCGGTTGCCGCAGGGAAGCTAGGAATACCAGAAGCTAGGGTTGTATTCGGTAAATCGATTGCCGATAACTTTGCCAAATTGTTTTGGCTTGCCAGTTGACTGCAATAAGAATCCGTCCAGCTGTAGGTGGTTTGGCTGGTCGTACTGGCAAAGCAGGTAAGTGCTCCCCACTGATCATTTACGATTGCGACGTGATGGCCGATGTGGGCTTCTTCAATTAAATAAAGATCGGCGGCATCCCAAGGCTGCTGAATATTAATATTAGCCTTGGGATAGCAGTCTAGATCTAGGCTGCAATTAGACGTTGTAAGGATTGGCATTAATAGAAATCGTTGAAGTTTTTATTATCCAGTTGTGACAGTAAGTCGGGTTCTCTTTCTTCCTTGGGCTCTTGCGCTTCAGCTTTTTTCTCTTTCTGGCGCTTAGGTTCAATAGCCGCAGCTTTTTCAGCCTCTTTTGCCTTGATCTCATTAGGCACAGGCTGTACTTGCTTTTCCGCCGCCTCAGGATTCTCTTCTAAAAACTTTTGATAAACCGATTTGGGTTTAGCTTTTGATTTTAGATTGGTATTTTGACGGTCGGTAGTGCCGGCGCGCTTAAGTTTGCTGACATTGCCAGTTTTAACGCTATGAATGCGTTTAAGTGAGCGGGATTTCTTTTTGCGGGTCATGATATCGAGTTTTCTTGAATTTCAGTAGTCATTCTACCGCAAGTTATGATTTGATACACGAATTTAGAGGTCTAAATGTGAATTATTGGCAGCAATTGCTTTTTGTCGGCTCGATCACTTTACCGGTTTTCTCATTAGTATTCATCGGCATGTGGCTAAAGTGGCGCAATAAAATAGACGATGCTTTTACTTTGAGTGCTTCGTATATCGTTTTTAATTTGGCGTTACCCGTGCTTATGTTTGGCGCAATTGTCAGAACAGACATATCAGCAGTGGCTAATATTAAGCTGGTTTCTTTTGCCATAATCGCGGCAATGATCAGCTTTTTTTTATTGTGGGTTGCGGCTCGGCGGTGGGTAGACGAGCAGAGAAATCAAGGGGTATTTGTTCAAGCTAGCTTTCGCTCAAACCTAGGCATTTTAGGCTTGGCGTTTTGCATTACCACATTCGGGCAGGCTGGATTGGCGGTTGGGGCGGTATTATTGGCGGTCGTGACCCCTATTTATAATATTTTATCCATTTATGCGCTGACCCATGCGGCCAATCAAGAGGCCAAGCTTAACTGGCTATTATTGTTGAAAGATGTATTGATGAACCCTTTAATCGTGGCGATTTTATTGGCCTTGCCACTGGCTTATTGGCAGCTTGAATTACCCTCAGTATTGATGCGGACTATTGATTATCTGGCGGCTATGACCCTGCCGCTGGCCTTGATTTGTATTGGTGCCTCCTTGAGTATAACGTCGTTAAAAGAGACCCAAGTACTTTCATGGCTAGCCGTATGGATTAAACTCATTATTTTACCCCTTGCTATCGCTGGGGTAGGGTATGCCTTAGGGTTTTCTGGGGTGGAGCTAGGTTGCTTAGTCTTAATGTTCGCTAGTCCTACGGCCGCGGCGTCTTTTGTCATGGTACGAGCCATTGGTGGCAATCATAAATTAGCGGCTAATATCATCGCATTAACGACACTGGTCTCACTATTTACTATAAGTATTTTGATTTACTTACTAAAAGTGTTTGCCTTAATCTAACCGATGGTGAAAAATAAACCCAAGCTTCAAACGAGAACAATAATAATGGGTGAATGTTGTAATGGCGCCGACTAAGCGTTTTTTAGTGTACGTCGCATCAAACCAAGCAGGTTTGGATAGTGAACGTTATGAGGTGACACGTCAATTGGCACGCATGGGAATCTTGTGCTGTGGTTTTCCTTGCCGAGAAGATACCTCGCCTTATGACTGGAATTTATCACGTTCGCAAATTGAGGATGCCGATCTTTTTATCATGATAGTAGGGGATGAATATGGCCCTATGGCACCAACGGGAATTAGTTATTTGCATCGTGAAATGGTGCATGCCCAGTCTCTTTCAAAGCCCGTTTTAGCCTTTGTTAAAAATTCATTACCGAGTCTGCAGCAAACTGAAGATCAAAGGCGCTTAGCCGGATTTCATAAGCTAATTTCAAAAGGTTCATTTCGTTTATGGCATTTACGGGAAGAATTAATTTCTCACGTCAAAACAGCTGTGGTTAATGCGTTAAGTAATAAGTCGGGTGGCTGGATGAAGCTCGATTCTGTGGCTGATACCCCTTCAAAGCCGAGTATAGAGACTTCTGCGGCTAGCCAAGATTCAAAGATTGATAATAAACAGTGGTTATTAAAAAGTAGGCAGTTAATGCGTCTGCAGTTTTCGGCCAAGGTATATGAAGCAGGTAATAATACCCTCGAAGAAATTTCAGTATCCCAGCGCTGGGACGCCTTGTTTGTCTGTGCTGGAGCGTTAATGAAAAGCCCCTGCAGTGAAGATAAACTGCGTTTAGGCTTAGAAGGGTTAGTAAAATCTGAAGTTAAACGCCGCCTTTTATTGCAGCACCCTGGGGCTCATGCGGTTGATGATATCCGTATTAACCGCAGTCAGTTTCAGCAGCTATTAGAGCAATGGTTGGAGTATGACCTAGTTGTTAAGCAAGGGCGGGGAGGGCGCAGCGCATGGCAATTAACCCCAGAAGGTATTCGTAGAATGGTATCCTTTAGCCAGTCAAGGCAGGTTGTCTAGCGAGCCTGCTTAAGATAATAAGGTTTTCTTTTGTTCCAGCTCATCCCTCATGCTATTGCATACGGTATCGCATAAATTAAAAATGTAGGGGGCTGCAATACTGAAAAATGCCATATTGCCCTCTTGACGACGACAGACCATTTCTTGACTGCGCAGGCTTGCTAGATGTTTTGAAATGTTGGGTTGAGAGGCGCCGATTCGTTCAACAAGTTGCCCGACACTGAGTTCACCTTGTTGCAGTTCGTGCAAAATACGTAGGCGCATAGGATCGGCTAATAATCTAAAACGCTGAGCAATAAGCTCTAGCATCTCTGGGGTCATGTCGGACATCAAATTGCTCAAATAATCTGGTAAGCCTAATATTAAACCAATTAGGGTTTAATCTATATGCTTTTATAGGAATTTAGTCTGTGTCTTTACTAAAAATGACTGAGTAGGGCATGGGTTCAATCATCACAATCCGTTATACTGGCCTCTTTTCATCGTTCATCGAACGTATAAGGTGCTTCTAGTTTGTTTAGTTTGTTGCGCACATCCCCTTTAGTAGGTCGGTTAGTCGGTCTATTCTTCTTATCTTTGCTAATGATCTCAGGTTGTTCGCCTACTCCAGAGATTGTTATTGAAAAAATAACTGGCCCAACCATGGGCACCGAATACCATATCAGCTGGGTCAATAAATCATCCGCCCAGTATGATGAAGTAGAGCGAGCAGCGCAGCGTTTACAGATCCAGCAAGGGGTTGATGAAATATTGAGCGCAATCAATGAGAGTATGTCGACCTATGATCAGCAATCAGAACTTTCTTTATTGAATTCACATTTTACCCCCGAGTGGCAAACGGTAACGGGCGACCTGTATCGTGTTTTAAGTATGGCCATGGAAGTGCATGATCAATCAATGGCCGCGTTTGATGTAACCGTAGGCCCGCTGGTCAATCTTTGGGGGTTTGGCCCAGAAAAACACGTGCAGCAACCCCCTCAGTCAGAGGAAATTCAAGCTAAACTGCAACAGGTAGGGGCAGGGGTCATTCGCTTGCGCCAGCGAGATGGCCAGTTTCAACTCAAGTTACAGCAGCCCCGCTATATTGATCTTTCTGCCATTGCTAAGGGGTATGCGGTAGATGTTATTGGTCAATATTTGAGTCGACAAGGGATTGATGATTACCTGGTTGAAGTAGGGGGTGAAATTATAGCCCAGGGTAATAAAGCGCTAGATACCCCATGGCGTATTGCGGTTGAAGCCCCTAATGACCAAGGACGCAGTGCACAGATGATTATACCGTTATCCAATATGGGGGTTGCAACGTCTGGGGATTATCGTAATTTCTTTCAATATGAAGGAAATAGATTTTCTCATACCATTGATGGCAGAACGGGGTATCCTGTTAAACATGGTTTAGCGTCCGTATCCGTTTTGCATGAATCTGTGGCTATGGCAGATGCTTGGGCAACGGCATTGACGGTATTAGGAGTAAAAGAAGGGTTGGTCATTGCCGAACAGTTAAATCTAGCCGCTTTTTTTATCCAGCGCACTGATAATGGCTTTGAGCAATATACTAGCAGTCAATTTAAGCAATTAAGAAAGAATTAAACGAGTAATAGTGAGTATGAGGTTTCTATGACAACATTATTGATTGTATTTGGCGTAATGGCCTTATTTGTTGTGTTTATGTCAGTAGGGTTATTGCTGGGTGGCAAGCCTATTAGTGGTTCTTGCGGTGGTATGTCAGCCGTAGGCATGAAAGGCGCTTGCGATGTTTGTGGTGGGGACCTAGAAAAATGCGAGTCGAATAAGGACCCTATCCGACAAGAAGCCGAAGACTTGTTTTATGATGCGAGCAAACAAATACGTTCTAAATAACGATTTTTAAATATTCAGTAATCAAAATCACAAGAGTGATTGCAGCCATAAGGGCGGAATAAAGGATGGCAGATTTCCATTACGATGTAGTAATTATTGGTACAGGTCCAGCGGGAGAAGGGGCGGCTATGAATGCTGCCAAGAAGGGTAAAAAAGTTGCGGTGATTGAAAACCGTCATATGGTGGGTGGTAACTGCACACACTTAGGTACTATTCCTTCTAAAGCGCTGAGACACTCGGTTAAGCAGATTATTCAATTTAATACCAATCCCATGTTTCGTGATATTGGTGAGCCGCGTTGGTTCTCTTTCCCACAAGTATTACGCAATGCTGAAGAAGTGATTGCTAAGCAAGTGCAGGTAAGGGCTGAGTTTTACGGCCGCAACCGAGTCAGTCTGTATACTGGGCAAGCGAAATTTGTCGACCCTAATACCATTGATGTATTAAGTTCAACCTCGACTAACCATATTCGCTTGCACGCTGAGCAAATTGTCGTAGCGACCGGCTCTAGTCCTTGGCGCCCTAATAATATTGATTTTAATCATGATCGTGTATACGACTCTGATAGTATTTTAAGCTTAGAGCATACCCCTCGCACTATGATCATTTATGGCGCCGGTGTTATTGGTTGTGAATACGCCTCTATCTTCTCTGGGCTCGGGGTGAAGGTCGATTTGATTCACCCAGGTGATCGCTTATTAAACTTCTTAGATGATGAAATCTCCGACGCGCTGAGTTATCACTTGCGTGATAAAGGCGCATTGATTCGTCATAACGAAGATTTTGATTCGGTCGAAGTGAACGATAAGTACGTGACCCTAAAAATGAAATCGGGTAAGCAGGTGAAAGCCGATGCTTTCTTGTGGGCTGCGGGTCGCTCGGGTAATACGGCAGGGCTTGGCTTAGAGAATACGGGCCTTACCCCTAACTCTCGAGGGCAGCTCGATGTGGATCAAAGCTATCGTACTGCGGTTGATCATATCTATGCCATTGGCGATGTGATTGGTTGGCCAGCATTAGCATCTGCAGCCTATGACCAAGGTCGTGCGGCGGCGGCTGATATTACCGATATGCAAGATTTCCGTTTTGTCAGTGAAGTGCCTACTGGGATCTATACCATTCCAGAGATTAGTTCGGTGGGTAAGAATGAGCGTGAGTTGACAGAAGCTAAAGTGCCGTATGAAGTAGGGCAAGCCTTCTTCAAGAATATCGCCCGGGCGCAAATCACTCATGAAGGGGTGGGCATGCTGAAAATTCTTTTCCATCGCGAAACCCTTGAGCTGCTTGGGGTCCATTGTTTTGGTGACCAAGCGGCCGAAATTGTGCATATTGGGCAGGCGATTATGAGTCAAGAAGGGAAAGGGAATACACTGAAATATTTCGTTAATACGACCTTTAACTACCCAACCATGGCGGAAGCTTACCGCATCGCTGCGTTGAATGGCTTGAATAAGCTTTAATGCGGCATGGGTAGAGAGGCTTGGCTGGCTTAAGTCTCTCTACTCTCAGCCTTAGCGTTAGCTATAGATATCGATGCACTCGCAAGCTGGGTAAGAATACCTCATCACAGATTTTAAAATCACAGCGCGCAATGCGCGTTCTTGCTTCGGGTGGTTGATCACCAATCTGGTTAAAACTCGGCAATAATGGGCTGCCTTCCTCAGGCACCAATAAAGGCAAGGATACGTTCATTGCTTTGCGCACCGTTTCAACATGGCCTTTTTCAGTTAACTGCTTATATACCAGGTTTGCTCTCACCACAGGGACTTGAGTCTGTATTTGTGCCAGTATCTCGTGCTCAGGCAGGGTATTGAGCTGTTGCAGTTGCAGCTGAATATGGGGTTTATGCTCGCCCATGGCCAGCAGCTTTTGTTGGGCGCTGGCAACCGACATCTTTTTAATACTGCGGCCGTTACTGTACCAAGTGAAACCGATTTTTTCTGGGCGCTGGGGCAAAATTGGGATGTGGCGGTAAAGCTGTTTTAAATGAATACGGCTCAGACCGGTATAATGCAGCTGCTGGCGTAGATTTTGGTGGCGTTGGTTTAATAAGGCTTTTTCCCTGAGCCAATAATCTTTATTGGTTTTCTGGATGTTTTGCACCAGCGCCTTAAACCTATCTTTAGCTTGATTGACCGCTTGGGCTTGGCTTATGAGGGTCTCATTAGCCATGACTAATCCATAGCAGCTGCGTGTTTCACGGCCATCTTGCTGGTCTTGATACCAAATATCTTGGTAGTAGCGGCGTGCTTTTATCAACGGCTCTAAGGTCTGTTCATCCTCGCTCAAGGCGACCCAAGCCGCTGGGTTTACTTGCTTCAGCCGTGTGCAAAACTCGGCCAACTTAAGTGTCAGGGCATCAAAGGCGGATACCAGGTCGCTGGATTGCACAGTATTAACCGCTTCTTTTTCGTTATTCATTCCTGAGCCGCTTTAATGCGATGTTTAGTTTGGATGAAATCACTATGGGAAACATACAATAAGTCGGCAATACGACGAATCATGTGCTCTTCATATTTATCCAAATGCTGGTCGCTATAAGCAACTTGCCAAAGTGACTCGAGCAAGCGGACTTTTTCTGGGTAGCTGTAGCTTGCATTAATCACTTCAGTAAATTGGAATAAGTCATTTGCTGCAGAGACTTCTTGCTGGGCGTTCTCTAATAGCTGATCGGCCACGTTAGGGTCAATCAATAAGGTTTCAACAAGAATTTGTTTGATGCTAACGGATTCTTCAAGGCTTATTTCATGATCCGCATTCATTATCTCAACCAACAGTGCAGCGGCCGCAAGCTCGGGCTTGCGGGATTCTGTTTGCTGCGCTTGTTGTTGAAAAAAGCCGAGTAATTTTTTTATCATTCTAGCTGCTCTTATTAACTGCGCTGATCTATTTGGTCCGCTAGCATGCTTTCTAAGGTCACTTGGTCAGCGGCAAAGCGGCGAATACCATCAGCAAGCTTATCGTGCGCCATAGGGTCGTTATTCATCAGCCAGCGAAACTTGGCTTCGCTCAGCTTAGCCGGTGGCGCCATGATGCGGGTAGGGGTAAAGAGTTTTTGTACCAATGGGCTAGTATCGGCTTCAAGTTGCGCTAATAGCTCAGGGCTAATGGTTAAACGGTCACAGCCTGCAAGCTCTTCAATCTCTCCGGTATTACGGAAGCTTGCCCCCATGACGATGGTTTTAAAACCATGAGACTTGTAGAAGTTGTAAATTTCGGTGACCGAAATAACCCCAGGATCTTCACTTGGGCTATAGTCTGCTGTACCAGTATTGGCTTTATACCAATCTAAAATGCGACCGACAAAAGGTGATATTAGCGTAGCGCCCGCTTCGGCGCAGGCTTGAGCTTGAGCAAAATGAAACAGTAGGGTGAGGTTGCAGTGGATGCCTTGCGCTTCCAGTATTTTAGCCGCTTGTATGCCTTCCCAAGTTGAAGCTATTTTAATTAAAATGCGATCAGAATTTACCCCAGCGTCTTGATATAGGCCTATCAATTTATGGGCTTTGGCGACGGTGGCTTGGGTATCAAAGGATAAGCGCGCATCGACTTCGGTAGAGATAACCCCAGGGATGCTGGTTAAAATCTCGCAGCCGATATTAACGGCTAGCTTATCACCAACGTTTTCAATCCTTGCTTGTTTAAGGGTTGCTTGGTCGTCTTTTTCATTACCTTCGATTTGCAAAGCCCAATCAATGGCGTCGTCAATAAGGTGCTGATAATTAGGCAACTTAGCGGCTTTTAATATTAAAGAAGGGTTGGTCGTAGCATCCACCGGCTTGAATTGCTTAATAGCTTCGATGTCGCCGGTATCGGCGACGACTGTGGTGATGGCTTTTAATGCTGCTAATTTATTATCTGTGGCTGACATGGTAATTCCTTAACCCTTGAACGCTTGGTCGTTCTTAATGAACTTATACCGTTAACTAATAATGTCAGCTTCTACTTATTAGTCATAACTGTCAAGGGTCTTAAAAGAGTCTATTAGGCTTGTTCTGCATCGAAAGCGGCGCGGCGAGCTAACGCCTCTAAGCGATTCGCCTCGTTTTCAGCTTCCGTAGGCACCTTGCTTAACGCGGTACGTAATACTTCAATACCTGAGCCGGGTTTATGGGCATTTTCGCTGATATAACGACGGAATTGTCGGGCTCCTGGCTGGCCATGGAAAATACCCAGAATATGGCGGGTGATGTGCGACAAATAGATGTCTTTTGATAGCTGCTCTTCGATATAAGGCATAAAGTCTTCAATGATCTTATGGCGCGAAGGAATCGCTTTCTCTCGACCATAAAACGCATTATCAACCTGGGCCATGATGTAAGGGTTGTGATACGCCTCGCGGCCAACCATAACACCATCGACATGCTGCAGTTGCTGCTGCATTTGCTCGAACTGGTTCAGGCCACCATTGATTAAGATTTCTAAATCAGGGAAGTCTTTTTTTAACTGATAGACCCAGTCGTATTTTAATGGCGGAATGTCTCTATTTTCTTTCGGGGACAAGCCTTGCAATATCGCCTTGCGCGCATGAACAATAAAGGTCTTGCAGCCTGTTTTGGCAATAGTGCCAACAAAGTTAACCAATTCTGGGTAAGAATCTTGATCATCAATACCAATACGATGCTTAACCGTAACATCAATATCCACCGCATCTTGCATGGCTTTAATACCATCAGCGACTAGCTGAGGGTGACCCATTAAACAGGCGCCAATCATATTATTTTGAACGCGGTCGCTCGGACAGCCGACGTTTAAGTTAACCTCATCGTAACCCCATTGTTGGGCGTACTTGGCGCATTGAGCTAATTCTTGGCTATTGCTGCCACCTAATTGCAGGGCAATCGGATGTTCTTCTTGACCATAGCCTAAGAAGCGCTCGCGGTTATTACCGTGAATAATTGCGCCCGTAGTGACCATCTCGGTATACAAAACTGCATCACGCGTTAATAGGCGCCAGAACTGTCGGCAATGGCTATCAGACCACTCCATCATGGGGGCAGTAGTAAAGCGGCGATTAATGTGTGAGTTGGATGTTGTGGACATGAATAACCAATAAAAGTGCTATAGGAAAAAATAAGGGAGAATCAAGCTGTGTAATAGGGTCGGATTCTACCATAGCCAAAAAACGATTGTGACCGCAGCTCAGGTCAGACAGTCGTTTTTTGCGCCATGCTGCCTAAAAGAATCATTCTTAATTGGGTGATCAGACGTATTTGTATCTGTTTGACTTCTTTAGGATCTTTATCAATGGCTTCAATGCTAGCCACCAGTACCTGATTAACCATAAGCTCAGCCGCTAAGGAGATATTGGCAAGGCGAGGATCCTCACTGAGGTCTTCATGCAGCTCATCAACAAAGAACTGTTTCTCTTTTTGCAGGGCCTCGCGGAAAATCCGTGGACCACCCGTCAGTCCACTGGTTAATAAGCGAAATAGTTGAGGATTCTTCTGACTGAATTCTAGTTGAGTAATGACCGAGGTTTCAATAGCACTGCCATTGGCTTTAATTCGTTGGCGTGCTTTACGCATCAGTTGACGCAGGGTCAGTGCGACCTTGTCGACCAGTACCAGCCCTAACTCTTCCATATCTTTAAAATGACGATAGAAGGTCGCTGGTGCTATCTCAGCCTCACGGGTCACTTCCCTAAGGCTCAGTGCCGGAAATCCTCTTTCTTCACTCAGTCTTAACGCCGCGTTAATAATGGATTGGCGTGTCTTTTCTTTTTGTTCTGACCGAATACTCATCTTGGTACTGCATCTTGTCTGGTAGTTTATCAATATTGTAAGTCGCTACTATAACAGGCATTGATGAACACTGTTGGGAAAAAATGGTGCGCTATTCTAGCTAAGTCTCTGATTTGCTTTGTTTCGCCCTCAGCTGGTGCGTAAGGCAGTTTTAGGCGCACCTCAATAGCGCACGCTTTTGGGGCGCTGTTCAATATTAATGCGCCTAGGGGTTATAAAAGCGCACATTCCTATATTTTTATGCGGTTTAGAGTAGTTGGCATCACTGTTGCTATACCTAGGTAAAATACGCCATGTCGTGATGCTGAAATCGCTAGAAGCAAACAGTATTCCGGAACTTGGTGGTCAGAAGATAACCTGTATTAGAGAGATCGACTATGAATAAGACCCGAATAATCGTTGTTGGTAATGGCATGGTAGGCCATAACTTTATTGATGCTGTAGCCACCTCGGAGTTGGCGGGTCAGTATGAAATCATTACTTTCTCAGAAGAGCCTCGCTTGGCTTACGATCGCGTCCAGCTGAGTAAATATTTCTCTGGATCAACGGCAGAAGATCTCGCTCTTACTACAGAAGGTTATTATCAAGAGAAGGGTATTAACTACATTCTTAACGACAAGGTTGTTGAGATTAATAGTGAAGAGAAATTCGTCGTTACCGCGAATGGTCGTAAAGAATCTTACGACAAGCTGGTATTAGCCACAGGTTCTTATCCTTTTGTACCGCCAATTCCTGGTAAGGATCAAGAGCATTGCTTGGTATACCGTACCATTGAAGATTTAGAAGCCATTTCTGCTTCCGCTGCAGCCAGTAAAGTGGGTGTGGTTGTGGGTGGTGGTCTATTAGGGCTCGAAGCTGCCAACGCAGTGAAGCAAGCAGGGGTTAAAACCCACGTTGTTGAGTTTGCCCCACGCTTGATGGCCGTGCAGCTGGATGAGGCCGGTGGTGCTTTATTACGTACTAAGATCGAAGAGCTGGGTGTCGAAGTTCATACGGGTAAAAATACTACTGAGATTGTCGCTGGTGAAACTTGTCGTTATCGCATGAACTTTGCGGATGGTAGCTTCCTTGAAACCGATATGATTTTGTTTTCTGCGGGTATTCGCCCTCAGGACGAATTAGCCCGTCAGTTTGATCTGCAGATCGGTGAGCGTGGTGGTATCCAGATTAATGATAACTGCCAAACGTCTAACGAAGACATCTACGCGATTGGTGAATGCGCGCTTTGGGGTGGCATGATCTATGGGTTAGTCGCGCCGGGTTACAACATGGCGAAAGTGGCTTTTGATCATATCAAGGCAGAGACGGGTAATGCTCAAGGGTTAGAGTTTAAAGGCGCTGACATGAGCACCAAGCTTAAATTGCTGGGTGTTGATGTGGCGTCTATTGGTGATGCTCAGGGTAATACGCCAGGCTGCTTAAGCTATGTTTATCAAGATGATATCAATCAGATTTATAAGCGTTTGATCGTATCGGCGGATGGTAAGAAGTTATTAGGTGCGGTATTAGTGGGTGAAGCGGATGCTTATAGCAACCTGCTACAAGTTAAATTAAATGATATGGATTTGCCTGAAAACCCAGAGGGCTTAATTCTTCCAAGCCTTGATGGTGAAGCCAGTGCGGGTTTAGGGGTTGATGCCTTACCAGAAAGTGCCACCATTTGTTCTTGTTTTGATGTATCAAAAGGTCAAATTTCGGCGGCGGTGCAAGGCGGCTGCTGCACTATGGGTGATATCAAGGATTCGACCAAGGCAACCACGGGTTGTGGTGGTTGTGCGGCGTTAACGAAGCAGGTTATGGATGCTGAGTTGTTATCACTGGGTGTTGAAGTGAATAACGATCTTTGTGAGCACTTTGCTTATACCCGTGCTGAGCTTGCGGATATTGTCCGTATTAAAGGCATTAAAAACTTCCAAGAATTATTGGCTAGCCATGGCAAAGGCCACGGTTGTGAAATCTGTAAGCCGACCGTCGGTAATATCTTAGCGTCTTTCAGTAATGAATATATTTTGAAAGACGATCATATTGGCCTGCAAGATACCAATGATGTGTATTTAGGCAATATGCAAAAAGATGGAACCTATTCCATCGTGCCACGAGTGGCGGCGGGTGAGATTACTCCGGATAAGCTTATCGTATTGGGTCAGGTTGCTAAGGACTATGACTTGTATACCAAGATTACCGGTGGTCAGCGTATTGACTTATTCGGCGCTCAATTGCATGAATTACCGGCCATTTGGAAAATCTTAGTTGATGCTGGTTTTGAAACGGGTCACGCCTACGGCAAGTCATTGCGTACGGTTAAATCCTGTGTCGGCAGCACCTGGTGTCGCTATGGTGTACTCGATTCCGTGTCTATGGCCGTTGCTTTAGAAGAGCGTTACAAGGGCCTACGTTCGCCGCATAAGATTAAGTTCGGTGTGTCGGGTTGTACTCGTGAATGTGCTGAAGCCCAGAGTAAAGATATTGGTGTTATCGCCACAGAAGGTGGTTGGAATCTTTATGTTTGTGGTAACGGTGGCATGCGTCCACGTCATGCAGACTTATTTGCTACCGACCTAGATGATGAAACTTTGATGCGTTATATCGATCGCGTATTGATGTTTTATGTACGCACTGCCGATCGCTTGCAGCGTACTTCGGTTTGGATGGAAAACTTGGAAGGTGGTCTAGAGTATCTGCGTGAAGTAGTAATCAACGACAAGTTAGAGATTGGAGCTGATCTTGATAACGAAATGACAACGGTTGTAGGGACTTACCAGTGTGAGTGGAAGACAACCATTGAAAGCCCTGAAAAACTAAAACGTTTCCAGCACTTCATCAATAGTGATGAGCAAGACAGTGAATTGGCTTATGTGCGTGAACGTGGTCAGCGTCGTCCAGCAACAGAAGCTGAACGAATTGAGTTGGTTTCACTTGATTCAACAAAAACTAAATAACGGTAACGAGGAATAATACTATGACAACTGGCAATTTAAATTCAGATCAGTGGATTACCGTTTGTAACGAATCCGACTTAACTGCAGATACCGGTATTTGCGCCTTACACCAGGGTGAGCAGGTGGCAATTTTTAAACCTGCATTGGCCGATGAGCTGTATGCACTGTCTAACTTTGATCCTTTTGGTAAAGCCAATGTTATGTCTCGTGGCATCCTAGGCTCTATTGGTGAAAGCTTAGTCGTCGCTTCTCCACTTTATAAACAACACTTTGATCTTAAAACAGGTCAGTGCTTAGAAGATGACTCAGCATCATTAAAGACGTATCAGATTCGTATTGAAGCGGGTCAAGTTCAGCTTCTAGCGTAAGGGTTGTAAAGCCGCTAGTGATTATGTCACTAGCGGTGAAAAAGTTTTAAAACTATAGAGATATAATTATGTCGACTGAAAAGTTCAATTTATTTAATTTCACAGGCAAGATGAAAATCTTGCACATGAGTTGGATGGCGTTTTTTATTAGCTTCTTTGTATGGTTTAACCATGCACCGCTATTAATGGCCATAGCCAATAGCCTGGGGTTAGACTCCTCTCAAATCAAAACCTTATTGATTTTAAACGTGGCCTTAACCATTCCCGCGCGAGTGATTATTGGTATGTTAACCGACCGCTTTGGTCC